>JAPKFY010000082.1 GCA_026646335.1 Aequorivita sp.
AAAACACAATTTTAGTTGATAGCGTAAAAACAAAAGATGCTGGTGTATATAGCCAACTAGCACAAAAACCCAATTCTTCCATTCCGCTCTTGGGCATTCCTTTTGGATTGCACATTTATAATCTTGCAGATCCACAACCCGATTCCACATATTATAAATGGCTTCATAAAAATCCAAAACGAGAGGAGCGGCTTATTCGTTTTCTCTCAGAAAAACAAGTAGACCAAATAGACAGCAGTTATGTGGGCTTCAATAAATGGCTTCAAAAATCTGGAGACGCGCCCGTAATCATAAGCGATCAGCGGATCCAAAAATCCCTGGTGCGCTTAAAGCGTTGGTATGCAAGCTACGGTTATTTTAACGATGAGGTGGATTACAAAATAGAACCCAGCGAAAAAAAGAAAAAAAGAGCCTCAATCACCTATACCGTTAAAAAGCACCAACCTTATTTTGTGGGCGATTCCATCGCTGAAAAGATAAGCTCGCCCGTGGTTGATTCACTGTTTCAAATAACAAAGGCCAACTCGTTCATTGTTCCGGGGAAGCAATATGCGGCCAATGATTTTGTGAACGAACGTGACCGACTTACTATTTTATTCAGAAATTCTGGATTATATTATTTTGAACAGGATTACGTTGGTTTTGAGGCAGACACCGTCAATACGGACCATAAAGCCGATATAACCTACATTATCCCCAACCGAAAAATTACCGAAGGAGACAGCACCCGCACAGTTCCATTTGAGGTTCATACCATTAATGAGGTTAGGATTGTCACTGATTATTCATACGAAAATCGAAATAAAAGTTTCCAAGATTCATTGAGTTTTAAGGGTTATAAACTTTACAGTTATGGCAAGATGCGTTTTCGCCCCAAGGCCATCACGTCTGCCGTCTCAATCAATCCAGGTAAAATCTTTAAGGATATTGACAGGACTTTAACCTATAACCAGATAAGCGATCTCCGAATTTTTAAATATCCAAACATCAGTTATGCCAAAGTAGCTTCAGACACCACTGGAAAGCTTTTGAATTCAACCATTTTGTTAAGTCCGCGTGATCGGTTTAACTTGGGAGTAGATTTTGATGCCTATACCTCAACCATTCAGCAATTTGGCATCGGTTTTAGTGGAAGTATGATTTTTAGAAATATTTTTCGAGGTGCCGAAATCCTTGAAATCTCAGGTCGTGGAAGCCTCGGTTCTTCAAAAGATGCGGGCGATAGTGAAAGTAGATTCTTCAATATATCAGAATTTGGCGGCGATGTAAAGCTCACGTTTCCACGAATCCTTTTCCCGTTAAACACTGAGAAACTTATTCCGAAATATATGTCGCCTTCCACCAGTGTTAGTTTTGGTTATAGTGTACAAAATAATATCGGGCTGGATAGGCAGACTTCCAATGCTATTTTCAATTATAGATGGAAACCCTCAAAAATACTTACCTATCAAATGGATATGCTGAACCTGCAATTTGTGAGGAATCTGAATCCAGAAAATTACTTCAATGTATACAAAAGTTCCTATTCCCACTTGAATGAAATAGCGAGGGATCTTAATTATGACTTTAACAATCCATCCGCCGATCCCTTATTGGAAATTCCTGGCGAAACAGACGAGTTTATTTATGATGTTCTAAGCAGAGAGATATATGCTGATCCTAATACCTATCAAGAAGTCTTAAGTATACGGGAGCGTCAAGTACGTCTTAGCGAGAACAACCTCATTTTTGCTTCAAACATAACAATGACCAGAGATACCCGTGAGAATATAAACGACAATAATTTTTCGCGCATACGCTTAAAACTGGAATCTGCAGGAAATTTACTTTCGGGCATTTCGAGTCTTGCCGGGCTTACAAAGAACTCCCAAGGAAACTATGAAATTTTAGGCATTGCGTATTCACAATATGCAAAAGTAGAAGCAGAATATATTAAACACTGGGACTTAGACGGAAAAAATATCTTTGCTTTTCGTGCTTTTGGCGGTATTGCAATTCCTTATAGCAATAGCAATAACATACCCTTCACCCGAAGTTATTTTGGTGGGGGTACAAACGACAACCGCGGATGGAGAGCCTACGACCTTGGCCCAGGAAGCAGCGGAAGTATTCTGGATTTTAATGATGCAAACTTCAAACTCGCCCTTAATGCGGAATATAGATATACAATCTTAGGCGATTTTAAAGGAGCATTTTTTATTGATGCCGGCAACATTTGGAATGTACTGGACGATGTTAACATCCCATCATTCAGATTTGACGGGATTGAAGATCTTAAGGAGACTGCTGTCGCCTCCGGGTTCGGGCTTCGTTATGATTTTGGGTTTTTTGTATTTCGTTTTGATATTGGTTTTAAAACCCACGATCCCGGAAGACCTGTGGGCGAACGCTGGTTTAAAGACTATAATTTCTCAAATGCTGTTTACAACATAGGTATCAACTATCCCTTCTAAACCATTAAAATTTGTTATTTTTGTTTGCTAAATACATTTGAATATGAGTCATGGAATTAAGCCCGGAGTAGCCACGGGAAAAGAAGTTCAAAAAATACATCAATACGCCAAAGAAAAAGGTTTTGCTTTGCCCGCTGTTAATGTTGTGGGGTCCGATAGTGTTAATGCCGTTATGGAAACCGCAGCTGAACTCAATGCACCGGTAATCATTCAATTTTCAAACGGCGGGGCGCATTTCAATGCTGGAAAAGGCCTTTCCAATGAAAATGAAAAAGCTGCAATCGCTGGCGGTGTGGCCGGTGCGAAACATATCCATGAACTTGCAAAAGTTTATGGAGCTACCGTTATTCTTCACACAGACCACTGTGCAAAAAAATTACTTCCTTGGATTGACGGTTTGCTGGATGCAGGTGAAAAATTCTTTAAAGAAACCGGAAAGCCACTTTACAGTTCACATATGATAGATCTTTCCGAAGAGCCTATTGAAGAAAACATCGAAATCTGCAAACGCTATTTGGAGCGCATGAGCAAAATGGGAATGACCCTGGAAATTGAATTGGGTATCACTGGAGGCGAGGAAGACGGGGTAGATAACACTGGTGTTGATTCCTCAAAACTTTATACCCAGCCAAAAGAAGTTGCCTACGCTTACGAAGAACTTTCAAAAATTAGCGATCAGTTTACGATCGCTGCAGCATTCGGAAATGTACACGGTGTTTACAAGCCGGGGAACGTAAAATTGACTCCTATAATTCTGAAAAATTCGCAGGAATATGTTCAGAAAAAATTCAATACAGGCCATAATCCAATCGACTTCGTTTTTCACGGTGGAAGTGGTTCCACTTTGGAAGAAATCCGCGAAGCAATAGGCTACGGCGTGATAAAAATGAATATTGACACCGATATGCAATTCGCTTTTACGGAAGGCGTGCGCGATTATATGGTAAACAATCTGGAATATTTAAAAACCCAGATTGGAAACCCCGAAGGGGACGATCTTCCAAACAAAAAATATTACGATCCGCGAAAATGGCTTCGCGAAGGCGAAATCACTTTCAAGAAAAGACTTGAACAAGCCTTTAAAGATTTGAACAACGTGAACACGTTGTAACGACGTCTCCCTGCCCCCAAAGGGGAAAGGAGAATATTGTAAGATCGAGTCATTTCATTTCTATAGAAAAGAAAATGCTTTAGTATCCTAAATATCAAACAACAAACCATAAACACCAAACTATAAGATTATGCCTTGGTTTAAAAGAACAAAAAAGGGAATTCAAACCCCAACCGAAGAGAAAAAGGACGTCCCAAAAGGACTGTGGTATAAATCTCCAACCGGAAAGGTTGTAGATAGTGAAGAGCTTGAGAAGAATTTTTACGTAAGCCCTGAAGATGGCTACCATGTGCGGATAGGCAGTAAGGAGTATTTTGAAATACTCTTTGACAACAATAAATTTAAAGAACTAGATAAAAACCTTTCTTCTCAAGATACTTTAAAGTTTGTGGATAAAAAGAAATATACAGATAGGTTAATTGAAGCTCAGGATAAGACTGGACTTAAAGACGCTATTCGCTGTGCCGTTGGAAAATCCATGGGAGCAGATTTGGTTGTAGCCTGTATGGACTTTAGTTTTATTGGCGGTTCTATGGGAAGTGTTGTTGGCGAAAAAATTGTCCGTGCCGCAGATTATTCACTTAAAAAGAAAATTCCTTTATTGATTATCTCAAAAAGTGGCGGCGCCCGAATGATGGAAGCCGCACTTTCATTGATGCAGCTTGCAAAAACAAGTGTGAAACTTGCTCAGTTGAGCGATGCTGGAATACCTTATATTTCATTGTGTACAGACCCAACCACGGGAGGAACAACCGCCTCTTTCGCGATGCTGGGTGATATAAACATTAGCGAGCCTGGTGCATTAATTGGTTTTGCAGGTCCACGCGTGGTTCGTGATACCACAGGAAAAGAACTACCCGAAGGCTTCCAAACCGCTGAATTTGTATTGGAACACGGTTTCTTGGATTTCATAACACATCGTCGAGACCTGAAAAGGAAAATAAATCTCTATCTCGACCTGGTTTTGAACAGACCACTTCGTGAGAAAACCGCATAAAAAAAGCTGCCCGTCCGGGGCAGCTTTTTTTTGAAAGATCAAATTCAATTAATTCATTATAAAAGGATATTCTTGGCCATTATAAATAAATACAGCCATATTATCACATTCGCCTTCACCAAAATCAATAGCAGCAGTTACGCCATCTTGTGAAACTTCAAGTCTTCCAGCAACAACCCAACGACATGCAGTTTTATAAACAAGCGTTTCGGTCACTTCGCCGCTTCGTTCGAAGCCATTGGTAAATTCGGTTTGCCAATTTCCCGTTACGTGATACACGTTATCTAGCCAAGTTCCGGAACCAACGCCTTCCACCCATTCACATATACGGGTTCCATTTCTTGTGCCTGTAACCGTAGTGTTCGGGAAACTCACCGTGATGCTTTCGCTAAGAGTAGATTGCGGATTATCGTTTTGATTTGCGATCTCATATAAAATACTGCCACCACCGCTTACGCCGTTCCCATTGATAACAAAATTCTGAAAAGTGTAATTTACCGTATAAGTTCCTGAAACAAGCGGCCCATACTCTAAAAGTATACTTCCGGAAACCACATTGCCATTGTTTAAAGTACACGAATCACCAAAATCCAGCAAAATGATAAACACATTTCCTTGAGTTTCAACAGTTATTTCAGTACAAGGCGGGAAGAGTGAAAGTTGCGTAATGCCACGACCCTCAGTTTCATTTTCCACAAAAGCCTGTTCTATAATATTGAATGTAGCTTCTGCAACATTATCTGTTTTTGCTGCTCTCATAGAATTGTCTGAAGAAAAATTAGCTTCTTCGGAAGAAGTATTTTCTTCTTTGATACAACTTGTAAACAAGAAGATGCCCATCGCAAAAAATGCAACAATTAATTTAAAAGGGGTGATTTTCATAAATATTAAGGTTTAGGGGTTTAGACACTTATAACGCTGAAAAATGCGAAATCAGTATATTTTAAATTAATTTTTATTCAAAACATATAATTTCAAATTCAATTTTGTACTTTTGCAACCTTGATTATCAAAACGGTAGTCAGTACATAAAAATCATTTTAACAATATTGGCATGTATTTATCACAAGAAGTAAAAGAAAAAATTTTTGAAAAACACGGAAAATCAAAGACCGACACTGGTTCTGCTGAAGGACAGATCGCTTTGTTCACACACCGTATCGAGCATTTAACAAAACACCTTAAAGCAAACCACAAGGACTACAACACCGAGCGTTCTTTGGTAATGTTAGTAGGAAAAAGAAGAGCTCTTTTGGATTATTTAACCAAAAAAGACGTTCTTCGTTACCGTGCTATCGTTAAAGAATTAGGATTACGTAAGTAATATTCAAAGGGCTCTTACGAGCCCTTTATTTTTAATTTTCAGAATTAATTTCTACAACGCATAGAAAAGCTACCCAAAGTTTTTCATTGGTCAACCACAACAACACAACAACACTAAGCCTGAAAATCAGGCTTTGACCAAAATTAACGTACTCCTTCACTATTGCTGAAAAAGCAAAAGCTTCGGAGCACAAAAATGAAAAACAAATGATACCTAAAGTATTTAAAGAGGTCATAGACCTAGGTGATGGCAGAGAAATCACCATCGAAACCGGAAAATTGGCAAAACAGGCCCACGGCTCTGTTGTTGTGAGATCCGGAAAATGTATGCTGCTTTGTACCGTAGTTTCAAATTACGAACAAAAAGACTTGGATTTTCTACCATTGACGGTAGATTATCGCGAAAAATTCGCAGCTTCAGGTCGTTACCCAGGAGGTTTCTTCAAAAGAGAAGCAAGACCGAGCGACGGGGAAGTATTGACAATGCGTTTGGTGGACCGTGTACTGCGCCCACTTTTCCCAAAAGATTATCACGCCGAAACACAAGTGATGATTATGTTAATGAGCCATGACGATGAAGTAATGCCAGATGCTATGGCAGGTTTGGCCGCTTCAGCAGCAATCCAGCTTTCCGATTTTCCATTTGAATGTGCTATTTCTGAAGCAAGAGTAGGACGTGTTAATGGAGAATTCGTTATTAATCCAACCAGAGCGCAGTTGGAAGAATCTGACATCGATATGATGATTGGCGCTTCTGCAGACAGCGTAATGATGGTGGAAGGAGAAATGAAGGAAATTTCAGAAGAAGAAATGATTGAAGCCATCAAATTTGCACACGAGCACATTAAGGTACAATGTGCTGCACAGCTCAGATTGGCCGAAGCTTTTGGAAAAAAAGAAGTTCGAGAGTATCCAGAGGAACGCGAAGACGAGGATTTAAAGAAGAAAGTTTACGATATGGCATACGATAAAGTATATGCCGTAGCAAAAGCCGGATCTGCAAAACACGAAAGAACTGCTTCATTTTCTGAAATAAAAGAATCGATAAAAGCCACTTACTCTGAAGAGGAATTGGCAGATTTTGGAGATTTGATTTCAAAATATTACAGCAAAGCTGAAAAAGCTGCCGTTCGTGATCTTACCTTAAATGAAGGACTGCGTTTGGATGGAAGGAAAACAGATGAGATTCGCCCAATCTGGTGCGAGGTTGATTATTTGCCTTCCGTACACGGTTCTGCAATTTTTACAAGAGGAGAAACGCAAGCTTTGGCAACCGTTACTTTGGGAACTTCACGCGAAGCAAACCAAATTGATATGCCATCTTATGAAGGTGAGGAAACTTTTTATCTTCACTATAACTTCCCTCCTTTCTCAACTGGTGAGGCCCGCCCAATCCGTGGAACCTCTCGTAGAGAAGTAGGACATGGAAACTTGGCGCAACGCGCTTTAAAAGGAATGATTCCTGCCGATTGCCCTTACACTGTTCGTGTGGTTGCAGAAGTATTGGAATCTAACGGGTCTTCTTCTATGGCAACCGTTTGTTCAGGAACAATGGCATTAATGGATGCTGGGGTTCAATTGAAGAAACCGGTTTCTGGAATTGCAATGGGATTAATTTCTGACGGCGAAACTGGAAAATACGCAGTGCTTTCTGATATTTTAGGCGATGAGGATCACTTGGGAGATATGGACTTTAAAGTTACCGGAACCGCAGACGGAATTACCGCTTGCCAGATGGACATTAAAGTGAAAGGTCTTTCCTATGAAATTTTGGTGAACGCTTTAAAACAAGCTTCAGCAGGTCGTTTGCACATTCTTGATAAATTAGTTGAGACTATTGCAACCCCAAATGCAGATGTGAAGCCACACGCTCCAAAAATGATTACTGTTACCATTCCAAACGAATTTATTGGTGCATTGATTGGACCAGGTGGAAAAGTGATTCAGCAACTTCAGAAAGACACAAAAACAACAATTGTTATCAACGAAGATCCTATTACCGAAGAAGGTATCGTAGAAATTCTTGGAACAAACCAAGAAGGAATTGATGCGGTATTGGCGAAGATTGATTCGCTTACCTTCAAACCTGAAGTTGGAAGTGTTTATGAAGTGAAAGTAATCAAGATGCTTGACTTTGGTGCGGTTGTGGAATACACAGATGCTCCCGGAAACGAGACTTTGCTTCACGTTAGTGAACTTGCTTGGGAAAGAACAGAGAACGTAACCGATGTTGTGAATATGGGTGATGTTTTTGATGTGAAATTCCTAGGTTTTGACCCAAGAACCAAAAAGGAAAAAGTTTCAAGAAAAGCGTTATTGCCAAAACCTGAAGGTTATAAAGAACGCCCGCCGCGTGACGATAGCCGAAACGGAGGAAGAGACAGCCGTGATAACCGTGGACGCGACAATCGTGGCCGTGACGATCGCAACAGCCGCGATAGAGATAGAAAAAGAGATTAATTTCTTTCAAATAAAACCAAACGCCTTTCAGCAATGAAGGGCGTTTTTTATTCATTAAAAGTCATTGTCGATCTCATCAGTTTCGCTTCTCGAAAAATTAATTTTATCAAACACAACCTCATAGTTAGCCTATCTCGGTAGTTTAAGCCTTGCCTTTCTTAAAATTTATTTAAAACTTTTGTAACCTTTGATGGGTTTCTTACGTATAATACAATACACAAGTTTAAAACTTAATCTACAGGACATTTCTTAAATGAGACAACTTAAAATTACAAAGCAGGTTACCAATAGGGAAACCGCTTCACTAGACAAGTACCTTCAGGAAATTGGAAAAGTTGACTTAATCACCGCAGACGAAGAAGTAGAATTGGCACAGCGTATAAAAGCTGGTGACCAGAGCGCTTTGGAAAAATTGACCAAAGCCAACCTGCGTTTCGTTGTTTCGGTGGCTAAGCAATACCAAAACCAAGGGCTTACCCTTCCAGACCTTATCAATGAAGGAAATCTTGGCCTTATTAAAGCCGCACAGCGTTTTGATGAAACCCGTGGTTTTAAATTTATCTCGTATGCCGTTTGGTGGATCCGCCAGTCTATTTTGCAAGCTTTGGCAGAGCAATCTCGTATTGTTCGTTTGCCGTTGAACAAGATTGGGAGCATCAACAAGATAAACAAAATGTACGCTTATTTGGAACAAGCCAACGAGCGCCCACCTTCCGCTGAGGAAATTGCGAAGGAACTGGACATGACCATCAACGACGTAAAAGAGTCCATGAAAAACTCGGGCCGTCACGTATCGATGGACGCTCCCCTTGTAGAAGGAGAGGACAGTAACCTATACGACGTTTTGCGCAGTGGCGAAAGCCCTAACCCAGACCGTGCTTTGCTTCACGAATCGCTTAGAACTGAAATTGAGCGTGCCTTGGAAACATTAACTCCTCGAGAAGCAGACGTTATCCGCTTGTACTTCGGCCTTGGCGATCAACACCCAATGACTTTGGAAGAAATAGGCGAAACCTTTGATCTTACTCGTGAACGCGTGCGTCAGATTAAAGAAAAAGCAATCAGAAGATTGAAGCACACTTCGCGAAGCAAAATATTAATGACCTATCTGGGATAATTCCCGTAAAGATAACTTACAGTATCAGATTTTCGGTTTTACCGAAAACAGGCTGTTCGTTTTTTGATTGATGAATGACCTCCGGCTGATTACCGGAGGTTTTTTCTATCTTTACAACAGCATGGAACACACTATCTGTTATTTAAGCAAACAAGTTGAAGTTTTGAAGGATTCAGAACTGGAAGATTTGTTTAAATACATTTTAGAAATGAATCCAACTCTAAATATTACAGGGGCGCTACTTCACAATAATGATTTTTTTCTTCAAGTGCTCGAAGGCAATAAAGAAACTATAGAAGAACTCTTTGCGAAAATTCGAAAAGACAAAAGGCACAAGAATATCTTAATGATTTTGAATCAAAAAATCGAAAATCGGATTTTTCAAAATTACGAGGCAAATTTCAGTATTATGAAAACCAAAGCGGATATTGAAAGATTGAACACTTATCTTTCACTTTACGCCTTTGAAAACAAATATCCCAAAAATATAAAAACACTTATCGAACCTTTTTTACTCTAAGCTTCATGAAACACACAATAATAGCCCCATCCATACTTGCAGCAGATTTTGCAAACCTTCAACGCGATATTGAAATGGTAAACAACAGCGAGGCCGATTGGTTCCATCTTGACGTGATGGACGGCGTTTTTGTGCCGAATATTTCCTTTGGAATGCCTGTTATTAAAAGTATTGCGGCACATGCCAAAAAAACTCTGGATGTACATTTAATGATAATTGATCCCGACCGCTACATAAAGACTTTTGCCGATTTAGGCACAAATATTCTCACGGTTCATTATGAAGCCTGTACGCATCTCCATCGCTCATTACAAGCAATAAAAGCGGAAGGAATGCAGGCAGGTGTGGCATTAAACCCACATACAAATGTTTCGCTGTTGGAAGACACCATCAACGACATTGACTTGGTTTGTATGATGAGTGTGAATCCGGGTTTCGGTGGACAAAGTTTTATAGAAAACACCTACAAAAAAGTAAAGCAACTTCGAAAAATTATCGAGGCCAACGGTGCCGCTACTAAAATTGAAATAGACGGTGGCGTGACCAATAAAAATGCGAAACAATTGGTTGAAGCTGGCGCAGACGTACTTGTTGCTGGCAGCTATGTTTTTGGGGCAAGCAATCCAATACAAATCATCAAGGATTTAAGGAAACTGACAACAATTTAAAATTCCGAGCGTCAGTTTTTAACAATATCCCAAAATTTCTAAGGAATCATTTTCAATTGAAATGGGCACTTCCGCAAGGAGGTGCATCCATTCATGGCACCAATAGCTATTGTGGTTCGCTCAAGGTATTCGGCAGTAGATGCCTCACAATCAATATGCAAAAAATTGCGAATAAACTACGGTTATCCATGGCCAAAAATTGGAAAGCCCCGATAATACTGAATAAAGTGAATTGTCAAAGCACTTTTTAATTCAAGGAGCGTATAGTTCGGAAATTATAATTAAATAAAGAGGAATAAATCAATAGCTGCAATGTATTGGTCGAAAAAAAACGCTTTTTGAAAATGTTTTATTTTTTGTCTCAAGAAAGAAAACAGCAAAAAAATCCCCAGCATTTCTGCTGGGGATTTCCATAAAAATTATATTTATTTCTATTTTTTAGAAATCAAATGTATAAAACTTATCCCAGAAAAGTCTGGTTTCAGCAGCATCACCACCAATAGCGGCAGCAGCAGCCTCATAGTTGGTACCGTTAAGGGTTTGTTCCAATACTGGATAAAGATATCTAGTTGGGAAACCTGATTGGGCATCAACTGGTTGAGACAAAATAGGATAATCTAGCAATCTAAGTGAATTCCATCCTGCGAAACCTCTGTTGTACATAGCAATCCATTTTTGGGTACCAATAACTTCTTTCCAAGGATCAGCAGCCGTACTAGCAGCAATTGCAGTATTATAGTCAACCTCAGGTTGAATCAAATAGCCAGCAACACCTGTAGCACCCCAATAGTCAAAGGAAGCTGTAATACCAGCTATATAATGAGACTCAGCAGTGCCAGGAACCGCAAATCCACGAGCAGCAGCTTCAGCTTGAATAAATTCAACTTCAGCATAGTCAAGGATATCACCAGGATTCTGAGCAGAATAAAAAGGAGCACCCATGTGTGAGTGTGTTGCAAAGTTTGCAGCAAATCCTATTTCTCCACCAACATAGTTAGTGCCATCTACTGTTTCAAAGTAAACCGCTCTTCTTGGGTCGTTCATAGTGTTCATAATATCAACAATAGTCTTTCCAGCAACATAGTCACTTCGTCCACTCAACACCAAATCTGCATAAACAGGGTTAGTGTTTGGATCGGCAGAAAGATAGTTATAAGTAGCACTATCGTCATTACTGGTGAAAACCCCAGAAGAAATGGCTGATAAAATAGCGGCCTGAGCAACGGCAGGTGCGTCATCAGAAAGCATGTTACCCATTCTCAGTTTCAATGAATTTCCAAATTTTCTCCATTTTGAAACATCACCTTCGTAAATTCTTTCCTCTTGACTACCGAAACTACCTTTACTTACATCCAAGCTATTTACAGCTGCAGTTACTCTAGAAATCAAATCTATGTAAACTTCTTTGCCATCATCATATTTTGGCAACAATTGGTTAATATCCAAAGCTTCAGAGTAAGGAATATCACCATAAGTTTCCACTAGATTAGCATAAGCATATACGCTCATAATTTCAACAATGGCAAGTTTATTAGGAATTCTTCCATTAAGCTCATCAGTTGTATAAACCGTTGACGCGATGTTTTCTGAAGCCTGCTTCAGATCTTTCAGAACGTCTTTATACATTACAGACCAATGATTGTCAGGAATATTTCTTGTTACCTGATCATAGTTACTCTCGTCCGTATAGGTGGTTTCTTGTAAATACTGTGACCAAAGTTTGTTATTGTTCAGGTTAACGTTTTGCGTAACCATTTGGTCTACAAGATTCTTCTGTGCATTGGTGAACAAACTTTCGCCACTTACCTGAGAAGGGTCTTTTGTATTTTCGTTCAGATCCTCAAGGTGATCCGAACATGAAACAGCAACAATGGCTGTCATTAAGATTAAAAATATTTTTTTCATTTTTTTCTGAATTAAAATTGTGCTTTAATATTAAAACCATAATCCTGTGTGGATGGTAGTGATCCAGTTGAATAACCTTGAAGGTTACCAGAACTCAAACCAGATTCAGGATCGGCATGTGGCAAATTCTTGTCAATGATCCATAAGTTGGAACCAGTTACACTAAATGATAAACCAGTCATAAATGAATCCTGTAGGAATCTTGATGGCAGGTTGTAGGTAAGTGCTACTTCTCTCAACTTTACATAACTAGCGTCGTAAACGAATTCTGAGTTAGGCAAACCTCTTGCATATCCAAACGCACCGTAACGGTCTGCACGAATACGAGTAGTGTTAGTTGAACCATCAGGATTAACACCTGGGTTAATGAATCCACCACCGTCAGCAATTGTATTACGTACTGGATTTCCAAGATCGTTAAGGAAAGAAGTTTCAGCATAAAGACCTGTAGCCTGTCCATAATATTGATCAAGAGAGAAAATGCTTCCACCCTGTTGGATATCTATCAAGAAACTAAAAGAAAGATCCTTATAAGTTAAAGTATTTGAAAGACCCATCAACCAATCTGGGTTAGTATCTCCGATCACGTTGTTGGAAGTTGAAGTTTTAATGTACTGTCCATTTGCCGGATCAACTAATCTTTCTCCATTCAAATAAGTATAATCAGTACCGTAAATAACTCCATAAGGCTGTCCAACTTGTGCGTTGATAGTTACACCTCCTTGGAAAGAACCTAATTGTAAGCTTTCAATTCCATCTTCCAATTTAATAACCTCATTCTCGTTTTTGGAGAAGTTACCGTTGAATGTCCAAGTGAAGTTTTCCGTTTTAACAGGCACCAACATCAAGGAAAGCTCAAAACCTCTGTTTTCAATTTCCCCAGCATTCAATATCTTTCCAGTATAACCAGTAGCTCGTGACACTGGTACAGAATAGATTTGATCTACAGAGTTGGTCTTGTAATAAGCAAAGTCAAAACCGATTCTGTTATCTACAAACCTCATCTCCAAACCAGCTTCAATACTAGTAGTTTCCTCAGGTTTTAGATTTGGATTCTTTTTTGAGTTCGCAACAGATGTGCTTGCCGCTCCAATAGGAGTGTTTACCACATAGCTGTCATACAAGAAATCAAATGGAGCATCGTTACCTACCTTTGCATAGTTGGCTCGAAGTTTACCAAAATTGATAAAATCTGCATTAATCAGCTTGCTGAATACAAAACTTCCAGAAACGGAAGGATAGTTATAGTAACTGTTATCCGACGGTAAAGTTGATGAGTGGTCCCTTCTGATGGTTCCATCCAAGAAAAAGATACCTCCGAAGCCTAAAGACGCACTAGCGTAGATACCATCTACCCCAACTTTATCATCTCTTTCAACAGGAAGTGGAAGTGGGTTTCTACCATTCAACAATGAATATAGACCAGGTACGCTCAATCCACCGGCAGTAGATGCAAAAATGGATTGGTACTCACTTCTACGAATGTTAGTCCCTATCAAACCTGAAAGGTTGATTGATTCTGACAAATCTGTATTGAAATTAACTATAAGGTCATAGTTTGTTTCAGTATTGGTAATGTTTTTTCTTGAATAACCAGAATCAACATCTCCTCTGGAAACACCAAAGTTAGCAGGTACAGACCCAATGGCTCTGCGCTCTTCCTGAAGCTCATTATAAGTATCGGTAGAAACTCTACCAGTTACGTTTACCCAACTTGCAAGCTCATAATTCAGCTCAAAATTTCCGATAAATCGATGTCTTGAGTCATTTTGATAGTTTTCATATCGAGTCCAATAAGGGTTATCCCAAAAAATTGGCGCTGAACCAGGAGCAGAAGTACTTGGGTTCCAAGTTACGTTTCTTTTTGTATTAAAATAAATATCACGTTGTGCTTTTAAATCGACGTAGACCCAGATCTCGCCGGCCTCGACGTGCAGCGGCGGGTGTGTCTTGAACGGCGTAATGCTGTAAATGACCTTGATGTCTCCGTCGCGGATGACGATCTGGCGGTTGTTGCCGT
>JAPKFY010000083.1 GCA_026646335.1 Aequorivita sp.
GTACCTGTTTCTTTTCGCATTGCTCTTCATTTTTTATCAATATATGAATGAAAAGAAAATTTTTGAATCGCAGGATTCCAGAATAGAAAAACTTGAGGCAAATATTCAAACAGAGCAAGATTCTATTGAAAGTTTGCAGAACCAGGTTCGTGATTTGAATTATTTTACCCTTTTGGGAAATGACAATGCAATGACCTATTTGGAAAAAATGGGCTATGAAGCAGCCGACGTACAAGCAATGGTTTCAGACCAAATCTATGATTTCAATTTACAAAAAGGAAACAACCCGTTGGTGCCTTTTGAAGGAATGAACAGTGATATGAAAATAAACAAACTGAAATTCCTAAACCACAAGTGGATACAAGCAGATTTTACTGATGGAAAATATTGGGGCGAAATGATTTTGGAATATTACTTTAATGAAAAGAAAGAGCTTGAATTGACTCCAATCGCTTCACTTCTTTATCCAAATTAATTTACTGTATACAGAATATACGATACAGGATACGGCGTACTGACCACAGATTACTGCTTTTCCAACCAATTTTTTAGTTCGTAAAAATTTTGAGGTGCCACACCATGACCTACTGGAAATTCTGAATAGGTTACATCAATATTTAGTTTTTTGAGGAAAGGCTCTGTTTTTCGAGCCCATAGCACTGGTATTACTTGGTCCACACTTCCGTGGGAAGTATAAACTTTAAGATTGCTGAAGTCGTTTTTGGCATAGCCTTCTTTTAAAATTTCTTCATTGATGTAGCCGCTTAAACCAATTACATTTTTCACTTTTTTAGGGTAGCTTAACGCAACTGCAAAACTTAAAATGGTGCCCTGGCTGAAACCGAGAAGCGTTACATTTTCGCCATCTATTTTGTATTTCTCCACAATTTGATCAATGCATTTTGAAACTAGTTCCCGTGAGGCGATTGCCTGTTCGTCATCGCTGAATTTTCCTTGGGAATTGTCAAAATAGATGTTGTACCAGGCATTTCCGTATGGTTCCATACGTATTGGCGCTTTCAAAGAAATTATAGCATATTTTTTTGGTAGTTCGCTGGCGAAGGAAAACAAATCGTATTCATCGCTCCCAAAACCGTGGAGCATGATAATAGCCGGCGGATTTTCCGAAGGATTTTTTGCGGGCCTGTAATTGTGTTCTAAAAGTAAGTTTTGTTTTTCCATAGCTAGCAAAAATAGTCAAGACCTTTTAAACCGAAGGTCTTTCAGCCCAAAAGGTCTCATTAAAATTTGTTTTAAAATTAAATTCCCTTAAACCATTCTTGAAATTGTTCGCCCAGCACTGGAACTGGCTTCATTTCGCCTTGTACCGCACTGATCAATCCCAGAATCCAAAACACAAGAATAGCAAGTTGAACAATCCAACTGAGCATTGATATGCCAACAAAACTTATAACAATACTTAAAACTACTCCCACACACATAATTCCCAAAGATTGGCGTACGTGATAAGAGCCTAAAGCAGTTTTGTTTCCGTTATTCATTACAAGGGCGATAATCCAACCTATAAGTGTAATGTAAGCAATGATGGCAACTGTTTTGCCGTTGTCTGTAGTTGTTTCCATTTTTTCAAGATTTTTAGTTGGTAGTAGTTAATTGATTAGATATTATTAAAAAATGAATATAGTCAATAATTGCTCATGATAGTTAATTTTTTAAAGAAGCGATATATTTTTTACTGGCATCTTCAATATCATAGATTGGCCCAAGTTTATCTGCCTTGTCCTGTGCTATTTCGTCTGATGTATAGTCATATATCTTGCCATTCCATCGATAAATAGTATAGGGCTCGAATCCAGGACCTCCAAGAAGTATATCTGGGTAGCGCTGGTTTTTTGGAGCTGTCAGAATTAAATCTGAGGGAAATCCAAAATTTGCCTCATAATTTCCTGCCGTGTTCTTTATGAAAATAGTGGTATTATGGCCGTAACCTCCAGAAGTATAGGTATTTCCCCAAATAACGATTACTTCTGCCGTTCCATCCAGATTTATGTCTAAAGGGTAAATACGCACATCGAAAGGATATTCAGCTGTCCCTTCATCACCAATTAAACTGAACTGTGTTCCATCTTTGGAGACTTCAAATTGGCTCAAATTAAAAATTTCATTTTTTTCTGAATTGGTCAGATTGCCGCCTACATTTTTAAACAATAGGGCAGCACCTGGAGTTATAGGATCGTCTTGCGCTCCGCAGGCGAAACATCCCATTAAAAGGATAATGCTTGACAAAAATATTTTTTTCATAATGAGCTGTTACCAAGGTCTATACAAAGTGAAATTGCACCTAAAGATAACTCATTCTAATTCAAAAACGTAAACCAAGCCTGAAATTTTTCACTTAAAAATGGAATCCCTTTTTCTTTATTGAGATAGGCCATTGCCCAGCAATATAGCCAAAGCAAGAAGCAAATAAGCCATAAAATATCACCAGCGGTTACATCAACTTGTGACTGCACGATGAGTGAAACAATGAACAGAATGAACAATCCGAACATATTCTTGATATGCCAAGTTGCAAACTCATGGTTTTCTTCTTTATTTATAAAAAAAGCAATCATGAACCCAACAAACGGAGCGTAGGCAATTAAAGCTGTGGTTTTTCCAGGAGGAGCTGTATTCATTATTTATTGAGCTCCAATTGGTTATTTGAAAATATTCCGTAAGGTTTTCCTTTTAGGTTGGTGCCCAATAGAGCGGCATTTTTTGAAGTGGAAACAATGTCTTTTTCAGAAAATTCCCAGTTTTCATCAGGGTTAAAGAGGGTAAGTTCAGCTTTGCTTCCTTCTGCAATTTGTCCTGAAGAAATTCCAAAAGTACTTTTTAAACCCGTAAGTACTTTAACAGCTTCTTCGGTGCCCAATAAAGCATTTACAGCACCAAAGCATCCTTCCATGCCAATACTCCCAAAAAACGCATGTTCAAACTCGGTTTTTTTGTGCTCCACATCTATTGGGTTGTGGTCGCTGGTAATGCCGTCTATGGTGCCGTCTTTCAAACCTATTAGCAAAGCCTTGTTATCTTCTTTAGTACGCAACGGTGGAAGCAATTTGTAATTTGCATCAAAGCCTTCCAAAACATCATCTGTCAATATTAGGTTGAAGATTGCAACGCTACAGCTTAGGTTCAACCCTTTTTTCTTTGCGTCCTTAATAAGTTCGACAGATTTTTTAGTTGAAATGGTCGGGATGTGGAGTTTTCCGCCAGTGTATTCCAAGATATACAGATCGCGGATTATTTGAAGTTCCTCAGAAAGTGCTGGAATTCCTTTCAATCCCAGTCGGGTACTGTTCACCTCTTCGTTCGCCATTCCATTTCTGGCGACTGATTTTTCAAAAGGGAACGATTGTACCAAACCATCAAAATTTTGGGTGTATTGCAATGCTATTTTCAAGAGATTGGCGTTTGCAATTGGGTTTTTATAATCATAAAATGAAACAGCACCTTCGTTCTGCATATCATACAGTTCTGCCAAGTCCGTTCCTTTACTGCCAACCGTTAGCGCGCCAATAGGGTAGAGGTTTACCGCATTTCCTTCGGCTTTACTTTTCAAAAATTTTATATGGCCTTTGCTGTCCGTTACCGGGAAACTGTTCGCATTTACGGCAACACTTGTAAATCCACTGTGGGCAGCCGTTTTTAAACCGTTTTCGATGGTTTCCCGCTCTTCAAATCCTGGTTCACCAAAAGAAACACTACTGTCAAACCAACCTTGTGAAATGTGAAGGTTTTTCAGTGAGACTTCCTTTACTTTTTCCGAAGAAGGAATTGTGACGGCAATCTTTGAAATTGTACCATTTTCAATTAAAACATCCCGTTTCTTTAAGTGGTGCTTACTGGAAGCATCAACAATGGTGGCAGATTTCAGTACTACTTTCATATTCAAGGTTCAAAATTTAACCCTTCGACTGCGCTCAGGGTGACATTGGTACTCGTCATTATTCTTTACTCTTTGTTCTTTTTTCTATTTCAAAAACTTGAGAATAAGCATTTCAAAAAGTAAAAAGAGCAATGCAAAAATAGCAAACCATTTCCAAAAACTGTTGATGGAATTGGCTTCATTAATAGAATCAAATAGATCATCCACGGTTTTGTATACTTCAGCGCCTTCCCAATCTTCGGGATTCAGGTATTGCAGTTCGCTTTCATTTCTGGAATAGTTGTAACTTATATTTTCCAAAAAATCGTTTTCCTTCACAATATGATAGTTGCCAGCTTTATTGGGTTCGTCCGTGGTTGTCATTAAAACAAAATTAGCTTTTGTTTGCTGAAGCGGGATGAACTGTGCAGTACTGTCTTTAATGGTAAGAATTTCATCCGGCCCCAATTTTACTGGAATTGCAATTGAGTTTTGTTCCCCAATGGTGTAATACAAGCGCGGTAATGGCAAACTTTGCAGAGCCATATTGTAAATTGTTGGCACCACCAAAGGCGAATTCTGAAAGTTTGAATTCTCCTTATTTATTGCTGCAGTGAACAAATAAGCTTTGTTCTTTTGAAGCAAAAATGGTTGGTTGTCCTCAAAACCGATTGCTGGCGTTGCGTTTGTTGAAATATTGTAAAAAGAATTGACTTTAGGATATTGAAAGTTTGCAACTTCTTTTTCAAAAACATCTTTAAATAGCGGATGCGAAAAAATGATTTTCGTAATCTTTTTTTCCTGAACTGTTTCAGGGGAAAGCGTTCCCAATGACATTGTTAATAGAAAACTGTTGTAACTGCTCAAATCCACTTCCGTAGAAGGGATAACAAGTACACTTCCACCATCATCACTGAAGGCTTTTAAAGCAGTGGCCAACGAAGCTGGAATTTCTTGCAACTCGTTTAGCACAATAAAATTTTGATCAGGGATTTCGTTGTAGTTCAGCATTTTGAAGGTTTGCTGTGTAAATAGGAATTCCTCTTTTTCAAAAAGCCGTTGCAGGAAGTTGCCGTCGGCTTCATTAATAGCCAAAATTTTTATTTTTCCAGGTTTGTTGATGCTGAAAAACAGCGAATTGTCAAAAGGAAGGTTGGGTTCGTTGAGTTGCAGTTTCCCAATAAATCCTTCGGAATTATCGATGTCAAAAGTTACCGTTCCATTTGTGTTTTCAGAAAAATCAATCGCAGTTTTCGCGATCAACTTTTCTTTGTTGAAAAGTGAAATCGGAACTTCCGAAATTTCGTTACCGCCCTGAGTACCTCGTAGAGTTGAAACATGGACTTTCAACTGCGTTGTTGAAGCATTTTTTGAAACAATGTAAACGCTGTCAATAGCAATATTGGAAGCTTTCACAGGTTTCAGTTGCACAGCGTCAACAATCAAATCTTCGGGAATTTCTGGAAAGGCTTCTTTTTGTTGAAAATCTGAGAGATAGACCAATCGCTTCACCACATCTTTTTCATTGGGAAAAAGTTGGGTGGCCTTAAGCAAAATTTGCGAAGGAGTTAACTGATTTTGTGAGTATTCAATGGAAAGTACTTCGTTTTTAAAATCCTGCGGCGAGACATTTTTCCGTTCGGAATTGTTTGTGAACCAGCTTAATTTTTCAGTGCCACCGGTTTTGTCGAACAAATCCTGCAAGGCGCGCTCCAGGATTGGCCCTTTAGAACCTTTTGCTTGCATGCTGAACGAATTGTCAATATAGATTACAGTTTCCTTTTTGGAATTCAAGCTAGTTTTTAAAGCCGTGAAAGGTTGGGCAAAGGCAATGATTATAAAAGCCAGCGCAAGTAAGCGCATCAATAAAGTGAGCCATTTTTTGAGTTGCGAACTTTTTCGGGTTTGAATGGTCACTTTTTTTAGAAAAGCAACATTTGTGAAATCTACTTTTTGGAACCTTCGAAGTTGAAAAAGGTGAATAAATATCGGGATGAGCAGCAGGAAAAGGGCGTAAAGAATTTCTGGGTGTTTGAACTGCATTCCTATAAATATTGCCCAAAGATAAAAAACGGAATGTAATTACAGCTATTTCTGAAGCGTAAACGTGAAGGTACTTCCTTTTCCGGGTTCAGATTCCAAAAAGATAGTTCCGCCCAGCTTTGAAACCAAGCTTTTTACCGTTGCCAAACCAATGCCCGTCCCTTCTTTCCCATCGCGGTCTTTTATTCCTGTCGTTTTGAAAAGGTTGAATATTTCTTCCTGCACACCAAAATCGATGCCCATTCCGTTGTCTTTGATTGAAAATTTGTAATAATCAGACTCCTCGGTGTATGTTACTGACACCAATCTTTGTTTATTTAAATTATACTTCAAACTATTGTCAATCAAATTGAGGAAAATCTGCGTAAGCGCTGCCTTGTTCACATTTAGCAAAACACCTTCGGTTGGAAACTCAAAAACAATATCATCGGTTATTAAAATTTCATTTATTTCATCAAAAAGATTTTTCAGTGGAACATCTTCTTTTTGGGCTTCAAGCAATTCATCGGTTTTGTAAAACTTCAAAATACCGTTGATATAGTTTTTCAGCGAAAAGGATGATTCTTCAATGTAATCGAGATACATTTCAGAATCTTCCGATAGGTTTTGAATGTTTTCTTCGCGGAGCATACGTGTAAGCGAAGTAATATTTGCCAAGGGCGATTTCAAGTCATGCGAAACTAAGTGTGCAAAATTCACCAATCTTTCATTGCGTTGTTGCAATTCTTTTTGAAACTCTGTCAATAATTTATTTTTTTTCCGAAGCTCAAAAAGGATTACCACCTGTTTTCCCAAGGCTTTCAAAGATGTAATTTGAACCTCGGTAAGTTTTCTGGGTTTATGGTCAAAAACACAAAGAGTACCAAGTTTGAAACCGTTGCTGTTCACAAGAGGAACACCTGCATAAAATAGAGCATTTGCCTCCGTAACTAATGGATTATCCTTAAAACGCACATCTTTTGTTGCGTCCTCAACTATAAATATTTCTTCATCCTGCAAAATTGCGTGTCCGCAAAACGAAATGTTCCGGGGAGATTGGTTAAAATCAAGTCCGAAATGCGATTTGAAAAAATTTCGATCGCTGTCCAGAAGGGTTATTAATGAAATAGGCACTTCGCAAATTGCCGCAATTAGTGCGGTTATACTGTCAAAATCGTTTTCGGAAAGGGTATCGAGTAAATTGTATTTTTTTAATTCGGCAATTCGCTCTTTTTCATTTTCGGGGAATTTCGGGAAATTCATAAAGATATTTCAATAATTATTTTTAAAGGCTAGTAAATATAGGGGCATATAATTTATCCAAGAGATATATTAACAGAGGTATAACAATAATAATGGGGCTAGTTTTTTTTGATGCTAAACTGAAACGTTGTTCCTTTTCCCAATTCTGAAGAGACTTCTATTTTGCCACCAAGTTTTGTCACAAGTTTTTTAACAGTAGATAACCCAATGCCATTGCCTTTTTTTCCATTTCTGTCAAGCTTGCCGGTGGTAACAAAGAGATCAAAAATAGATTTCAGCTTGTTTTTTTGGATACCCATTCCATTGTCGGAAATTGAAAAATGATAAAATCCGTTTTCTTCGGTACAACCAATGTCTATTTTAATTTTTTCCTTGTCGTTGTATTTTAAACTGTTGCCCACAAGGTTGAGAATAATTTGCTCCAGTGCGGATCTATTGGCTTGCATTTCAATATTTTCTTCCGGAAGGTTTATTTCACAGTCAATATTGATGTTCAGTAGTTCAATTATTTCTTCCAAAAGGTCGTTGCTGTCAAAAACCTCATCGGTTAGGGAAGCGGTCTTGTCACTTTCATAATGTTCCAAAAGCCCAGTGATATATTCGCTCAATGTAAAAGACGACTGCTTTATGTACTCCAAATATTCCTTGCCCTGTTTGTCCAAAAGAGAACCGTATTTGCTGCGGAGCATATCGGAGGTTATAATCATATTTGCCAATGGCATTTTCATATCATGTGAAACAATACCCGCGAAATTTTTAAGTTCTTCGTTTCTCTCCTCGAGTTCTTGTTGAACGGCCATTAACATTCTGTTGCGTTTTCTGGCTTCAAAAAGATTCACAACTTGGTAGGCCATTGAAATGAGTGCATTTTTCTGTGATTTTGAAAGTGTTCTGGGTTTGGTGTCAAAAACGCAAAGTGTACCCAACGGATAGCCATCAGAATTAATTAACCGCACTCCTGCATAAAAAATAGCCTGCATATCCTTAACAAGGGGATTGTCCTTAAAACGCGGGTCTTTTCTGGCATCTTCAACAATAAAAATGCTCGATTCTTCCAAAATGGCATGCCCACAAAAAGAAATATTTCGCGGCGATTCATTAAAATTTAAACCGTAGTATGATTTCAAAAAATTCCGGTCTGTATCGACTAAGGTTACCAAAGAAATAGGCACATCACAAATACTTGCCGTTAACGCAGTTATGTTGTCAAAATCCTTTTCAGGCAAAGTGTCCAACAGGTTATATGACCGGACAGCGGCCAGACGTTGCTCTTCATCAACAGGAAATTGTGGTGCAATCAAGACTTTTTTTTAATTTATCTTAAATCCGAAAAAGATCGGTGTTTAAGGATTAACCGTAAATGTACAACAATTTATAAAGTGAAAAAAATTATGTGAAATGGGTTATTTTTTGAATTAAAATCGTTCGAAAACCCCTAATCCGAAGAGTGCAAAATCATATTTCACTGGATCTTTTGAATCTAATTTTCGAAGTGAATTATCCAACTCAGCCAAGGCTTTGCCATCGTTTTGTTTTCTATTCAGCAACTTGAGTTTTCTGGCCACATTGCCGCTGTGAACGTCTAACGGACATGAAAGTTGGGTAGGGGAGATACTTTTCCAAATCCCAAAATCAACACCCGCATTGTCATTGCGGACCATCCACCTTAAAAACATGTTCAATCTTTTTGCCGTGGAATTTTTTAAGGGATCACTAACATGTTTTTGCGTTCTTGGAAGATGCGGAAGTTCAAAAAACGCTTTTTTGAAATGATGGATAGCGGGTTGCATCGAATCTTTTTCGGAATGCTGCGAAAAAACATTTTCCAACCCGCCGTGGTTTTTATAAATATTTTGAAGTGCTTTTAAAAAATAGAGTAAGTCTTCATTATTAAAAGTTCGATGTACAAAGGGAGAAAGCGATTCTGCACCCTTTTCTGAAAAATTCATCACAAAATCATAAGGCGAGTTTCCCATCATTTCCATCAATCGGTGCCCGTTGTTTATTATGCTCTTTCGGTTTCCCCAAGCAATAGTGGCAACGAGAAATCCAGCAATTTCAATATCTTCCTTTAAAGTGAATTCATGCGGAATTTGTATAGGATCGGATTCTATAAACTTTGGATTGTTATAAAGGATGACTTTTTCGTCAAGGAATAATTTTAATTCACTTTTATTCATACGGGTATGCTTCGGCTCCGCTCAGCAACCGAATATTTGTTTGGTTATTTAAAATTTGGTATTTGAGTTTTATTTGGAATTTAATTAACAATAATCCCATCCTGCATAACCAACTTTCTATCAGCCATATTTGCAAGTTCTTTGTTGTGGGTAACAATCACGAAAGTTTGCCCAAATTCATCCCGCAGTTTAAAAAACAAGTTGTGCAGGTTTTCAGCACTTTCGGTATCTAGGTTTCCGCTGGGTTCATCTGCAAGGATAATTGCAGGATTATTTATTAAAGCTCGTGCCACTGCAACACGTTGTTGTTCGCCGCCGGAGAGTTCGTTGGGTTTGTGGTCCTCACGGTGTGAAAGCCCCAAAAATGAGAGCAATTCCTTAGCTTTTTTGATAGCCTCGTTTTTTGGAGTATTTTTTATAAATGCGGGAATACATACGTTTTCAAGAGCAGTAAATTCTGGAAGCAGCTGATGGAACTGAAAAATAAAGCCGAGGTTTTCATTTCTGAATTTCGCCAACTTTTTCCCCGAAAGGGAACCGATATTAACACCGTTGATTTCTAATTTGCTTTTTGAGTTGTCAAAAGCGTCCAAAGTTCCCAATATATGCAACAATGTAGTTTTTCCGGCACCGGAAGCACCTACGATTGAAACGATTTCACTTTTTTTGATATGAAGATCAACCCCTTTTAAAACGTGGAGATTGTCATAATATTTGTGAATGTTTTGGGCCTCGATCATAGCAAAAATTTAAACCGTGAAAGTACTATTTATAGTGCTATAATACAATCTGATGGGTTATATTGTTTTTATTTGGACTTATGTGTTTATTTTTGTTTTCCAGCTCTTAAACAAAAAAAATGTCATCATATAGATACTTTGAAGAATACGACCAACCTGTAACCGATAGTTTAATTGATAATTACAGTAATATATTGAGCACAATTGGCGAGAATATTTCCCGTGAAGGAATATTGAAAACTCCAGAAAGAGCTGCAAAAGCGATGCAATTTTTAACATCGGGCAATTGTCAAGACCCTGCTGAAATATTGAAAAGCGCCATGTTCGCCGAGGCTTATCACGATATGGTAATTATTAAGGATATTGAGCTGTATTCCTTGTGCGAGCACCATATTCTTCCGTTTTTCGGAAAGGCCCATATAGCCTATATTCCTGATGGTTATATTGTGGGGTTGAGCAAAATACCCCGAATTGTTGATGTTTTCGCAAGGAGACTTCAAGTTCAGGAAAGGCTTACCCATGATATTTTGGAATGTATAAATGACACGTTAAAACCGAAAGGAGTGGCCGTGGTTATTGAGGCTTCCCATATGTGTATGATGATGCGCGGTGTGCAAAAACAGAACAGCGTTACCACAACTTCGGGTTTCCGTGGCCAGTTTGAGGCCATTGAAACCCGAAGTGAATTTTTAAAATTGATAAGCAACGATTTATCATAAAGTCATTCCCCCACTTTGGGAGGGGTTAGGAGTGGGACAATTTTTTGGAATGTTTTTTGATTTAAATATTGAAAATCAAACACAATAAAACATGAAAAACGAAAAATATAAATTACTGCGCCAAGGAATCTTTTTTGATTTAATTGGAATGGCTACAATGGCGATTCCTGTTGTTGGGCCTGTTTTAGACATAGTTTGGGCACCGTTCGCAGCAAAAAAAATGAGTGACATGTACAAAGGAACTGAAGGAAAAATAGCTTCCGTTTTTGTGTTCCTAGAAGAAATTTTGCCATTTACAGACGTTATCCCAACATTTACCTTAATGTGGCTTTACACGTTTGTTTGGAAAAAACAGCCTGCACCACAAACTATTGAAATTAGAGTGAAAGAATAAAAAAGCCCCAATCGGGGCTTTTTTTTTATATCTCTACTTTTATATTAACGTTGATACTTCGCCCAATATTGAAGATGCCATCTGGTTTAAATCGCGATAGATGCGAAATATATTCCTTATCGGTTAGATTAGTTCCACTTACACCTATTTTCACCACTGCTTTTTGAAGTTGAAAGCTGCTTTCAATTCCTGCACTTAAAAGCGAATAGCCAGCAGTTCTTGTTTCAAAAGGGCTTATATTTTTTTGGTCGAAAGTATTTTCAAGTGTTACAAAAGCGGAACTAGATTTCCGAGTTTTTCCATCATGCAATTCCACGCGGAATGTATTCCGAAGTGAATTGGCAGGGATCAATGGCAGGTAATCGTCATTGCTTAACTTGCCGGTAACGGTTTCAAAACTGCTTTCAAGATGAAGCCAATCCAACGGATGTGGATGCAAATGAAAGCCGAATTCGCCACCGTATAGCGCTGCATCGTTTTGAAGATAATCATATACCGGTGTTTCGTCTATAATTTCATCAGTTGGTGAAATAAAAATATAATTGTTCACGGCATTGTAAAAACCGTTTGCAAAAAATTCAATGTGTTTGTTTCTGAATTCTACGGCAACATCTGTTTGGAAATTCTGCTCATTTGTCAAATTTTGATTTCCTCTTTCATATCTATTTGTGCCTTCGTGAATACCGTTGGAAGTCAGTTCCGCCAAATTAGGTGCCCGGAAGCCGCTCGCGAAATTTATCCGTGTCGAAAGATTTTCAACAAAATCCAATTTTGCGCCTAAAGCTGCAGTAAAGCTGGTAAACGTTTTGTTTAATGCTGGAATAAAATCTACATCCAAAGGGTTTCGAGCAGCTTCACTTTCAATTTTACGGGAATCAAAACGGATTCCTGCCTGCAAATCTACTTTTTCCAAATGGTAGTGAGAGGTTGCCAAAAGCCCAATATCTGTGGTGTTTGCATCAGGTATCAAAATTTCTTCGCCTTCGTTTTTATTATTTTGAAACATTCCCTGCAAACCAACGATGGTTTCAAATTTTCCCAATTCTGGCAGATTGTATTTCACGTCATAATTAAAAGTATTCAATTTTAACCGAAGTGCAGCCGTGGCCAGATCATCTTCAAATTCGCGACGATCATTAAACAAATACCCAGCTTTCACATCCAAACTAGATTTGTTAAAAAATACAGTATTGTCAAAACTCAAAATATGGTTGTCAATTTCCTGAAAAGGAAGCTCCAGATCCTTTGAATGTGTTTGTTCGCCAATTTCTTCAGCAATACCAATGTTAGAGCGGTTGTAATTGTACCGAATTGTAGACTTAAATTTGGTGCCCAAATATTGTACGCCCGTCTTTAAATCCTTTTCATTAAAACGGGTATTGGTCACACGGTAGGCTGTTCCAGCTTTATAATCACTAAAAGAGGAATAGGAGCCACGAGCCAAAAATTTCAGTTTTTCACCGGAAGTTTTCACGCCCAAATTTGTTGAAGTTCCCAAAGTGTTTGAAAAATAAGTACTGTTTAAATCACCGTGTGTTTCTCCGGAAATGGCAAACCTTTCGGGATTCAGATACAGTACACCGCCCAAAGCATCGCTGCCGTAAAGAAGGGAAGCTGGGCCTTTTATAACTTCAATGCTTTCAATGCCTGCTTCGTTAATTCCAAGTCCGTGTTCATCCCCAAATTGTTGATTTTCAAGTCGGACGCCTTGAGTGTACGTCAAAACCCGATTGGAGCTCAGCCCACGAATAACGGGTTTGCCGATTCCAGTTCCGGTAGTAATTAGATCAACTCCCGCAATATTTTTTATGCCGTCGGCGAGTGTTACTGCACCTGAGGAATTTAAATCGTTTGTAGATATGCGTTCCACTTTCATCACATTATCGCTCTGCAATTTATGAAAAGGAGTGGAAACAATCACTTCCTCCATTTCCACTGCGCTTTCTTCCAACTGAAGATTTTCGGTAACGGTTTGATTGTTAGAAAAATTTATTTTTTTCGAAACAGTAGCGTATCCCAAAGATGAAAAAACCACATTGTAAGTTCCATCGGGGATGTTCTTCAACTTATAATTCCCATCAAAATCAGCGACCGTGCCTTTTTCGAGTTGTGGAATGTAAATTGTTGCTGAGACAGCTTCGTTTTTGTTTTTTGAGGAAATGGTTCCCGTCAAGGAATTTTGAGAGCTCGCCGCCGTGAATATAAAAATTCCTGCAAGCAAGCATAGAATGTTTTTCATCTGTATAAAATATTTAAGAAATAGGAATGCTTCGGCTGCGCTCAGCACAGGTTTGAAATGGCCAAGTTATTTACCGTATGGCATAAATAGTTGTCATAAGCATTTCATGCTTTCTTGATTTTAAAAAATTGATTGTAAAATAAATTTGAATGCTGAGAAATCAAGAAAATAGAGGAGGCCCTCTTAGAAAATAATGTGGAGAATATTGATTGAATTTAGGCAGTAAATTAATGGTTTCTGTTTTTTGGAAACCCTTCAGTATAGCAAGCTCAGGAAGTTCCTGGGGTTTAAAATCAAAGCTTGAAAAGTGAAAATCACAAATGGAGCAATCCAGTTGTTTTTTGTGAATGTGGACAGAAAAATCTGTACAGGCTTCATGTTTATGGCCCTCAAGAGTATGCACAAATTTTACGGCAGTGGGAAGCAACAGTGCGAACGAAAAAATCGCGACCGTAACAATTTGTAATATTTCCTTTTTTAAATAATTCATTTGTTAAATAAAAACCCAAGGCCCATGCCGCGTAACATTTTCTTTACAAAGTTCCAGAAAAACGCAAATTCACCAAACACCCAGCCAAAAAAAACAAGAAGCACCTGATAAATTGGAAAAATTATCAAAATTCTGAACGGCCAATATATATACCAGCCCATTTCTCTCTTTATTTCAAATAAATCTGTGACAGGAGCTGCAAGCTTTGCCGCGGAGCTTCCGGTGATGGCAAAAACAAGAAATACAATAAAAAGCTGTCCGTTGGTTTTAATGTTCCAACGTTTTTTAAGTTTTTTCAATTTCTTCCGCCTATGAATTTTTGATTGTACTTATCCTGAAAATACACAAAGTAGTTGTAGAGCAGGTAATTTACTTCATAGCCATAATCTACAGCTGGATCATAGTTAATTCGCTCTGTGTATAAATTAGGCGAAAATTTGCCGGGCTGAAGCACGCGGTTGTTATATTCTGAAACAAACATGCGGTTTTTGGATTCCAGCAGCGATTGGCCATAAAATCCTCGTGGAGGTTGGGAAGCAAGCCAAGATTCAAAACCGGGCTCTATTATCATTATTTCATATTCCAGACTATCGTTAGCAATGC
>JAPKFY010000084.1 GCA_026646335.1 Aequorivita sp.
TAGCGCTTTCTGAGGAAGCACAGCTCAACATAAGAAAATCCAGAGAATATCTCATCCATAAAATGAAGGACAACGAAACGCCTGTTTATGGTATAAACACTGGTTTTGGTTCTTTGTGCAACGTAAAAATTTCTTCTGAAAACCTTTCGAAATTGCAAGAAAATTTGGTGATGTCCCACGCTTGTGGAACGGGTGAATTTGTACCAAAACCAATCATAAAACTGATGCTTTTGCTGAAAATTCAATCGCTCAGCTATGGTTACAGCGGCGTGCAGATTGAAACAGTGGAAAGACTGATTGATTTTTACAACAACGATATTCTTCCCGTAATTTACAACCAAGGAAGTCTGGGCGCTTCGGGCGACTTGGCACCACTTGCGCACCTTTCCCTGCCACTTCTTGGCAAAGGCGAAGTGTATTACGGCGGGGAACGGATTTCCTCAGAAAAAATGCTGAAAAAATTCAATTGGGAACCTATTGTCCTGCAAGCCAAAGAAGGGCTGGCTTTGCTGAATGGAACCCAGTTTATGAGTGCTTACGGGGTTTACTGCCTTCTGAAAAGTTATAAACTTTCCTATTTGGCCGACTTGATTGGTGCTGTTTCCGTAGATGCTTTTGATTGTAATATGAGTCCTTTCAATGCACTTGTCCATTTAGTGCGACCACACAGAGGGCAAGTTAAAACTGCCGAACAAATTTTGGAGTTTCTGGCAGGAAGCGAATTGGGCCTTTCTGAAAAGAAAAATGTTCAGGATCCGTATTCTTTCCGATGCATTCCGCAGGTTCACGGAGCCACAAAGGATACACTGCATTTTGTGCACAAAACGTTTAAGACCGAAATCAATTCGGTAACCGATAATCCCAATATTTTTGTAAAAGAGGATTTGATAATTTCCGGTGGAAATTTTCACGGACAGCCTTTGGCTTTGGCGCTTGATTTTTTAGCAATTGCAATGGCGGAGCTCGGTAATATTTCTGAAAGACGAACCTATCAACTGGTTTCTGGGTTGAGGGAATTACCTGTCTTTTTGGTAAACAATCCTGGACTCAACAGCGGGTTTATGATCCCACAATATACAGCGGCAAGTATAGTGAGCCAGAACAAACAATTGGCTACACCGGCTTCTGTAGATTCCATTGTTTCTTCAAATGGACAAGAAGACCATGTGAGTATGGGGGCGAACGGCGCAACCAAATGTCTGCGCATCATTGAAAACATAGAAACCATACTTGCCATTGAATTGATGAATGCTTCACAAGCACTAAAATTTAGGGAGCCTAAAAAGTCTTCACCCTTTGTAGAATCTTTCTTAAAACCCTATCGTTCAATTGTCCCATTTATTGAGAATGACCGATTGATGGCAGATGATATACACGCGAGTGTTGCATTTATACAATCTTTGGATGTTGATGCTGAAATTTTATTTGGATAAATTCAATATTAAAACCAAAAACATAAAATAATGAAACTAAAAGTATTGATTACGGCTTTTTTGTTTGTTGGTATTACGGCTTTTTCACAAAGCTATAAGCCATTGTTGGACAATCTGAATGAATGGCATTTTACAGGTTGTTACTTTGGATGTTCAACCGACGTATATTATACCGATGGCGACACTATTGTTGATGGAAATAACTATAAAATCTTGGATGGGTATCATTACATTTCCCGCACCTTTTTACTTCGTGAGGATGTGCCAAGTAAGAAAGTTTATTTAAAAATACTTTCACCAGGATTTAATGAGGAGTTTTTATTATATGATTTCTCGCTGAGTCAAGGTGCTACTTTCAATATGCAAAATCCCATTAGTCCTTTTCCGCAAGATGGCGGGCCCTTTTTATTGGATTCCATTGTTGAAAGACCATTGGTGGATGGCAATGCATACAAACATTTCTATTTTTCTCCGGCACCTGGCAATACTACAAGTACAGAAAACGCAGTTTGGATTGAGGGGGTGGGGTCTCTTTCAATAATAAATGCTCCGGGTGGCCACCCAGATATTAATGATGTAGGGCATTTGAGTTGCTTTTTTAAAAACACGGAGGCCTTTTATGCAAACTTAGACTCCATTGATGACTGTATCCCTTTGGTTTTAGGAATTAAAAAACATAATCTGGAAGAGGTTATTGCTTCAAAACAAACCAATAGTAACATCTGTAAATTGAGCAATACCCAAGAGGTAAAAAGTGTAACCGTTTTTGACCTTTCCGGCAAGAAACTTGAAATGAAAACCAATAATGGAAATAATTCCATTACCATTGATTTTTCAAATTATCAAAATGGGTTGTATATCATTATGGTTACTGGGTTTGGAGACACTAAAAAGTCTTTTAAAATAGTAAAATAATATACTTTTAGGGATTAGGAGACGAGCTTTCAATCATTTCATTTACCCATTTTTTTGCTTCATCCAGATTGGTAAAATGTTCAAATGGTTTTTTCAAGAATCGCTTTTCAACTTCCAAATTACTAGCTTTCAATCCACTTGCAGAAACCACGGCAAACGCGGCTAGATTTTCAATTTCCGATGTTTTTAAGTAAACCATTGGATTTACGGCATAGCTATTTATGCGATAAGTGATATAACCAAATTTTTTTCCTTTATAATATTTTTTTGCAATATCCGCCAGATCATCATTATATTCAGGCTTTACGGTGATTCCCTCTTTCATTACCACAACCACAAATTTTTCAAAAACTCGGACTTCTCCAAATTCAAAATGTAAAGTATTAATCATAAGAAACTTATTTGGTCTATGTAATTTACGGATTATTAATGTTTTAAAGGCAAAAAGTAAAAAAAAAATTCCCCAAGTGTTACTTTGGGGAATTTTAAAGTTTTAAAAATAGAAGCTAAGATTCAGTTGTTTTTTTCTGCTTCTTGATTTTTATGGTGAGCTCGTTTGTCTTTTCATCGAGATCCATTGTAATTGCATCACCTTCTTGCAAATTGCTGTTGATGATTTCTTCCGCCAAGGCATCTTCAATGTATTTTTGAATAGCCCTGTTCAATGGTCTTGCACCATATTGTTTGTCAAAACCTTTATCAGCAATATAATCTTTTGCTTTTTCGGTAAGCTTGAGATCGTATCCCAAATCTGAAATGCGAAGAAAAAGTTTGTCCAGTTCAATATCGATGATTTTATGGATATCCTCTCTTTCCAAGGCATTGAAGACCATAACATCATCAATTCGGTTTAAGAATTCAGGAGCAAAGGTTTTCTTCAAAGCGTTTTCTATTACATTTTTGGTGTGGGATTCTTCTTGGCTTTTTTTCGCAGCAGTCCCAAAACCTACACCTTGCCCAAAATCTTTAATTTGGCGGGCTCCAATGTTGGAAGTCATAATGATAATAGTATTTCTGAAATCAATTTTTCTTCCAAGGCTGTCTGTCAAATATCCGTCATCCAAAACTTGGAGCAACATATTAAAAACATCTGGATGCGCTTTTTCAATTTCATCCAATAGAAGTACAGCATAAGGTTTTCTTCTTATTTTCTCAGTTAATTGCCCGCCTTCTTCGTAACCCACATATCCCGGGGGTGCACCAACCAATCGCGAAATGGAGAATTTTTCCATATACTCGCTCATATCAATTCGAATCAAAGCGTTTTCAGAATCAAACAATTCACGAGCCAATACTTTTGCAAGTTGTGTTTTACCCACACCTGTTTGTCCCAAGAAAATAAAGGAACCAATCGGTTTGTTTGGGTCTTTTAATCCGGCACGGTTCCGTTGGATTGCTTTCACCACTTTGGCAACAGCTTCGTCCTGGCCAATCACCTTGCCTTTTATTCGGTCGGGTAGGGCGGCAAGCTTGGTACTTTCGGTCTGTGCTATTCTGTTTACGGGTATTCCCGTCATCATTGAAACTACTTCAGCTACATTTTCTTCGGAAACGGTTTCCTTGTGAAGTTTTGAATCAGCTTCCCACTGTTCTTGTTGGATTGCAAGTTCCTTTTCAAAGTTCTTTTCGTCATCCCGAAGTTTTGCCGCTTCTTCGTATTTCTGTTTTTTTACAACAGTGTTTTTCTGTTCGCGAACTTCTTCCAACTGTTTCTCTAGTTCCAAAATTTTATCGGGAACGTGAATGTTAGTGATGTGGACGCGTGAGCCGGCTTCATCCAAAGCGTCAATAGCTTTGTCCGGAAGGAAACGCTCAGTCATATATCTATTTGTAAGCTTCACGCAAGCTTCAATGGCCTCATCGGTATAGATTACATTGTGGTGTGCTTCGTACTTATCTTTAATATTCATAAGGATCTCGATCGTTTCCTCTACACTAGTGGGTTCAACCAATACTTTTTGGAAACGTCTTTCGAGGGCACCGTCTTTTTCGATATACTGGCGGTATTCGTCCAAAGTGGTTGCGCCAATACATTGTATTTCGCCCCGTGCCAATGCAGGTTTGAACATATTTGAAGCATCCAAGGAACCTGTGGCGCCACCGGCACCCACAATAGTGTGGATTTCATCAATGAAAAGGATGATGTCGTCATTTTTTTCAAGCTCGTTCATCACGGCTTTCATTCGCTCTTCAAACTGACCTCGGTATTTGGTTCCCGCAACAAGGCTTGCCAAATCTAAAGTAACCACTCTTTTGTCATAAAGAATACGTGAAACTTTTCTTTGGATTATGCGTAGCGCCAAACCTTCAGCAATTGCAGATTTACCAACGCCGGGTTCACCAATTAATAACGGGTTGTTCTTCTTTCTCCGGCTTAAAATCTGTGAAACACGCTGTATTTCGTTTTCGCGGCCCACAACGGGATCAAGTTTACCTTCTTCTGCCATTGCGGTAAGGTCCCTTCCAAAGTTATCCAAAACAGGAGTTTTGGATTTTTTGTTAGATTTTGCGGTGGTTCCTGAAAATAGGTTTTCTTTTCCAGCATCTTCCGCCGAAGTGTCATCATCATTCGGGAATGATTCTGCGCTTGGGGTGTCTATATAATCGTCGTCGTTTGTAATCATAAGTTTAAATTGGTCTTTTACCACGTCATAATCTATCTTCATTTTGTTCAACAATTTCGTGGTTGGGTCATTTTCATTGCGAAGAATGCACAACAGTAAATGTGCCGTATTGATGGAATTGCTTTGAAAAAGTTTTGCTTCCAAAAATGTGGTCTTCAGCGCCCTTTCCGCTTGACGGGTAAGGTGAAGGTTCTTTTTGTCGTTCGTATTTGTAGTAACGCCCGGATTAGCGGGGCTCAATATTTCTACCTTTCTTCGTAAGTGGTTCAAGTCTATCGCAAGTGCGTTCAGTATGGTTACCGCTTTGCCGTTGCCGTCTCTTAAAAGGCCAAGCATTAAGTGCTCAGTACCAATAAAATCGTGACCTAAACGCAGCGCTTCTTCTTTGCTGTAGGCAATTACATCTTTAACTCTTGGGGAAAAATTATCGTCCATATTTAAAATCCTCTCTTCTTTAAAGTACTAAATTAACCAAAATAGGGCAAATACTGTTCCTAAATGAATCATTTTAGTAAAAGGACAAAATATATAGTAGAATCCAAAGAATAACCAACGATACTTATTAACGATTTTACCCCCCAATTTTGTTAATAAATTCGTGAATAACGAATGCCAAAAACCCCTGTTAAACCTACGAAAAAGTGTATCTTGCTCCATTAGTTTAACAACGATAATTAAACCTATTTTTTATGGCTGAAGGTGAGAAAATAATCCCTATAAACATTGAAGATGAAATGAAGTCTGCCTACATCGATTATTCGATGTCGGTCATAGTGTCACGTGCGCTGCCAGATGTTCGCGATGGAATGAAACCTGTTCACAGAAGGGTTTTGTTCGGAATGCACGAGCTGGGCATTAGGGCAACTGGCGCTCATAAAAAATCTGCGAGAATTGTGGGAGAGGTCCTCGGTAAATATCACCCACACGGTGATATCTCGGTTTATGATGCAATGGTGCGTATGGCTCAAGAGTGGAGCTTGCGCTATATGTTAGTTGACGGTCAGGGAAACTTTGGCTCTGTTGATGGTGATAGTCCAGCGGCAATGCGATATACGGAAGCAAGAATGCAGAAAATTTCTGAAGACATGCTTGCTGATATTGACAAAGAAACCGTTGACCATCAATTAAACTTTGATGATACCTTAAAAGAACCAACGGTTCTTCCAACGCGTGTTCCAGGTCTTTTGATCAATGGGGCAAGTGGGATTGCAGTAGGTATGGCAACCAATATGCCGCCACACAACCTAACGGAAGTTATAAACGGAACTATTGCCTATATTGAGGATAACGATATTGATATTGATGGGCTTATGCAGCACATCAAAGCTCCTGATTTTCCAACGGGCGGAACCATTTACGGATACGAAGGTGTTCGTGAAGCCTTCCACACTGGCCGAGGCCGTGTAGTAATGCGTGCGAAAGCGAGTTTTGAAGAAGTACAGGGACGTGAGTGCATCATCGTTACTGAAATTCCATATCAAGTGAACAAAGCGGACATGATCAAAAAGACCGCTGATATGGTGAATGATAAAAAAATTGAGGGCATTTCAAATATCCGTGACGAGAGTGACAGAAATGGAATGCGTATCGTTTACATTTTAAAGCGCGACGCCATTCCAAACATTGTTTTAAATACCTTATATAAATACACAGCATTGCAATCCAGTTTTAGCGTGAATAACATCGCGTTGGTAAAAGGGAGACCGCAAATGCTGAATTTGAAAGAATTGATTCATTATTTTGTGGAACACCGCCACGAAGTAGTGGTTCGCCGTACTGAATTTTTGCTTCGCAAAGCAGAGGAGCGCGCACATATTCTGGAAGGATTGATTATTGCTTCAGATAATATTGACGAAGTAATTAGATTGATTCGCGCTTCTTCCAACGCCGATGAAGCAAGAGAAAGATTAATCGAGGCTTTCGGACTTTCTGAAATACAGGCCAAGGCCATTGTTGAAATGCGCCTACGTCAATTGACGGGTCTGGAGCAGGATAAACTGCGCTCTGAGTATGAAGAATTGATGAAAACCATCGGAGATTACAAGGAAATTCTTGCAAGTAAAGAGCGCAGAATGCAGATAATCAAAGAAGAGCTTGAGGAAATCCGTACAAAATATGGCGATGAGCGCCGTTCAGTTATTGAATATGCTGGTGGCGACGTGAGTATTACAGATTTGATTGCGGACGAACAAGTGGTTTTGACCATTTCGCACGCGGGATATATTAAACGCACCTCACTTTCAGAATATAAAACCCAAAATAGAGGTGGGGTGGGCCAAAAAGCATCGGCCACTCGAAATGAAGATTTCTTGGAACACCTATTCGTAGGAACCAACCACCAATATATGCTTTTCTTCACCCAAAAAGGAAAATGTTTCTGGATGCGCGTTTTTGAAATCCCAGAAGGAACAAGAACTTCTAAGGGAAGAGCAATTCAGAATTTGATAAATATTGAGCCGGATGATAAAGTGAAAGCTTTCATCTGTACGCAGGATCTGAAGGATGAAGATTACATAAACAGTCATTATGTAATTATGGCCACTAAAATGGGCCAAGTAAAGAAAACTCCTTTGGAGCAATATTCAAGACCACGGACAAATGGTATCAACGCCATCACTATTCGTGAAGACGATGAATTATTGGAAGCAAAGCTTACAACAGGCAATAGCCAAGTGATGCTCGCAGTTCGTTCCGGAAAAGCCATTCGTTTTGAAGAGGAAAAAACCAGGTCGATGGGCCGAAACGCTTCTGGGGTTCGTGGAATCAGGCTCGGCGACAAAAATGACGAGGTTATAGGAATGATTGCAGTAGATAAAAATGATTCTGACATACTTGTTGTTTCTGAAAACGGTTATGGAAAACGTTCCTCCATTGAGGATTACCGAATCACTAACCGAGGCGGAAAGGGAGTGAAGACTATTAATATTACAGAAAAAACTGGTAAATTAGTAGCCATAAAAAATGTAACCGATGATGATGATTTGATGATCATTAACAAATCTGGTATTGCTATCAGAATGGCCGTAGCCGACCTTCGGGTGATGGGCCGCGCCACACAAGGGGTAAGATTGATTAAAGTTCGGGAAGATGATGCCATTGCCGCTGTTGCAAAAGCGATGAAGGATGAGGATGAGGATATTGAAAATGGCGATGTGATTGATGAAAATAATGATGGCACTACTCTTGATAATAACGAAACTCAAACCGAAAATAACGAATAAACTTTAACACATGAAAACACGAATTTTAATAACAGGACTGGCTTTTGCATCTGCTATTTCATTTGGACAGAAAAAAGAAATAAAAAAAGCTGAAAAGGCTATACAGTCCAACGAATACAGTGAGGCATTAACCTATTTAAACGAAGCTGAACCAATGCTTGGCTCTGCGGATAACGAAGTAAAGGCACAATATTATGCAGCTAAAGGAGAAGCATTATTAGGTTCCGGTAGCTCAGATTACACCAAATTAAAAGGTGCAGCAGAAGCTTTCAACAAAGCGCTCGAGATGAATCCAAAAATGGGAACCCAGCTAGCTGGTCCAATACAAAATCTCCGTGCCGCTTTGATTAATGGTGCAGTAAAAGATCAAACTGCGGGTCAATACCAAATGGCAACAGAAAAACTGTACACCAGTTATTTGGTAAGCAAAGATCCCTCTGATTTATATTATGCTGCCAGCAATGCGGTTAATGGGAAAGATTATGACTCTGCCCTAAAGTATTATCAAATGGTTTTGGATTCAGGCTACACTGGTGAAACAGTAGAATTTGTTGCAACTGATAAAGAAACAGGTGAAGTTGAAGCCTTTGAAAATGAGAACATACGAAACATTGCAGTAAAATCGGGTCAATATATTAAGCCTGAAAAACGTGTAACAGAATCAAGAAAAGGCGAAGTTCTTAGAAATATGACTCTTATCTATATTGAGCAAGGCAATAATGAAAAAGCGACCGAACTTATGAAAACCGCTCGCGCCGAAAACCCAAATGATGTGTATTTAATGCGCGCAGACGCAGATATGAGTTACAAAATGGGTGATGTAGCAAGATATAATGAATTGATGGGCAAAATCGTGGCGTCTGACCCTGAAAACCCAGAAATCTATTTCAACCTTGGTGTTGGTAGTGCAGAAATTGGAAATAAGGAAGAGGCTATTAAATATTATGAAAAAGCTCTGGAATTAAATCCCGATTACGAAGCAGCATTAATTAACATAGCAGTTTTGAAACTTTCTGGGGAAGATGCCTTGGTAGAAGAAATGAACAGCTTAGGTAATTCTAAAGCAGACAACCAAAAGTATGATGAATTGAAACAAAAGCGAAATGACATCTACAAGGAAACGTTGCCGTATTTGGAAAAAGCATTGAAATTGAAACCAGAAAGTCAAGAGGTTGTTAGAACTTTAATGAATATTTATGGTCAACTTGCTGAAGAAGCAAAATATAAAGAAATGAAAGCTAAACTTGAATCTTTGGAAAAGCAAGGATAATATTCATATCATATAAATTAAAAATCAAAAAACCCCTGATATTTCAGGGGTTTTTTGATTTTTATATAATTCGTTTTATTACTCGCAGTTTGTGCGTGTGGTTTCGCAATTCATAATTAAAAATACCGCTGTGGTCCAGTCTGTCAATGCGCACTTTTCCGTGGGCGTGGATTATGTAGTTGTCTGCCATAATAATACCGACGTGTGTAATTTTTCCTTCTTCGTTGTCAAAAAAGGCCAAATCACCAGGTTCACTTTCTTCGATAAAACTGAGTGCTTCCCCTTGTGCGGCCTGCTGGCTGGCGTCGCGGAGCAATCTGTAACCATTAAGTTTATAAACCATTTGGGTAAAGCCACTACAATCAATACCAAAAGGAGATTTACCTCCCCACAAATATGGAGTATTTAAATAGAGCAGGGCAGTTTCTATTAAACGTTCCTTCGGAAGTGTTCCGGAAATTGACTTTCCTTCAAAATGATGTTTCAAATATTCCGAAGACGAGATATTGCTTCCCAAACAGATAGAAAAAAGTTGATTGTCTGAAGAAGTAACGAAATCAACTAGATCTGATGAAAGTTTAAGTTCCCTCTCCTCAAAAACTGAATAATCTTCTTCTGAAATGTTTATAAATTGCTTGTTGTCTATCCAGCCTTCATAACTGTCAAAAGCCAGACGGATGCGACTCCATTTCTTGCGGATTTCCAGTATTTTGAAGTGTTCGCCATAAAGCACCTGCGTCACCATTTCACTCACATCGGAAGCCTCGGCTCGAAGTGGGACAATACTCAAATTGCAGATACCGTAATCCATTCAGAAATATTTGAAAATATACGGCCGCTTAGATTCTTTCAATTACCATTGCCGAAGCGCCACCACCGCCGTTGCATATTGCTGCGGCACCAATTTTGGCATTGTTTTGTTTCAAGACATTGAGAAGCGTAATCAAGATACGAACGCCACTGCAACCAAGCGGATGGCCTAAAGATACTGCGCCTCCGTTCACATTTACGTTGCTGTCGTTTAGGCCTAATATTTTCATATTGGCAAGACCTACAACCGCAAATGCTTCGTTGAATTCAAAATAATCTACATCTTTAATAGTTATTCCCGCTTTCGCAATTGCTTTTGGAAGTGCTTTTGCTGGAGCTGTGGTGAACCATTTTGGCTCCTGTGCAGCATCGGCATAACCCTTGATATAAGCCAACGGGGTAAGCCCAAGTTTTTTAGCTTTTGCTTCGCTCATCAAAACCATCGCACCTGCACCGTCATTGATAGTTGATGCGTTTGCGGCAGTAACGGTTCCATCTTTTGTAAAGGCAGGGCGCAAAGATGAGATCTTGTCCATCATTACGTTTTTGAATTCTTCGTCTTCGGAAACCACAAAAGGTTCGCCGCGACGTTGTGGAACTTCAACCGAAATTACTTCCTCATTAAATTTTCCGTCGGCCCAAGCTTTTGCGGAGCGTTTGTAAGATTGTATGGCGAAAGCATCTTGGTCTTCGCGAGAGAAATTATATTCCGTAGCACAAAGATCGGCGCAGGTTCCCATTGCATTGTGATCGTAAGCATCGACCAAACCGTCTTTTTGCATTCCGTCAATTAAGGTGGCGGGACCAAATTTTGTTCCGCTACGCATATGGACGTAATGTGGAATGTTGCTCATGCTTTCCATTCCGCCAGCAACCACAATATCTGCATCGCCAAGAGCAATGGCTTGTGCGGCTTGCATAACGGCTTTCATTCCAGATGCACAAACTTTATTTACAGTTGTACAAGGTACAGTATCTGAAAGTCCAGCACCTAAAGCAGCTTGCCGTGCAGGAGCTTGGCCCACGCCAGCCTGCACTACATTGCCCATAAAAACTTCCTGAACCAAAGCTGGATCGAGGTTTATTTTTTCCAAGGCTCCCTTTATTGCTGCAGAGCCCAATTGGGTTGCGGTTAATGAAGAAAGGCCTCCCATAAAACTTCCAATGGGCGTTCTGGCTGCGGATACTATAACTACTTTATTACTCATGCTACTGTTTTTTTTAATTTGAAATAAGGACTGCGAAATTACGGATTTCAATCTTAAAAATCAATCTTTGCAAGTATTGGTTTTGGGATAACTCGTTCCTTATTTATACCTTTACTTTAAGTTATCATTTTATGAAGAACCTTTTTTCTTTGTTCGCCAAAAACCAATCCCTTATTTATAAGGTTTTTCTTTTCATAGTTTCCACGCTTTTAATCATTTATCTATTGCCGAAAGGCGGTCAGTTTAAGTACAATTTTCAGAAAGGAAAACCTTGGCAGTATGAAAACCTGTATGCGCCTTTCAATTTTACAATAAAGAAAAACGAAGATACTTTAAAGAGAGAGCGGGAAGAAATTCGAGCCAATGCCATTCCATATTTTGAATACGATAGCGAAGTAGAGGCGAATGTTATCGAAAACTTCAATAATAACCTTGAAACCAGATATGTTGACAGCCTCTATAAAACTCCTGAAAAAACGGTTGAAAGAATAGCAGATGTTTTTATTTCCGAAGTGTATAAAAATGGTGTAACGGATGAGCTCCATAGTTACGAAGATAATAGGCTTATTTATCTGAAAAAGGGAAACGAGATTGAAGAGCGCAACTATTCACAATTGTTCAAGAAAGAAAATTTGAACAAGAGGGTGAGGGAGTTGGTAGAGAAAAATAAAACCGAAGACGTTCAAGTGCTTCTTTACAATCTATTGTACGAGGTTTTTGAGCCGAACGTAAAGTTAAATTCAAAATTAACAGATGCCGCGATAGATGCTGAAATAAAAGCACTTAATCCTAACCGTGGAATCATTGAAAAAGGGGGGCGCATCATCGCAAAGGGCGAAGTTGTTGAAGGCGATAAGTTTCAGATATTGGAATCGTTAAAAGCAGAATTTCAGAGCCAGATCTGGAGCAAGAACAATTATCTGTGGCTTTTGGTTGGATATTCCATGTTAGTTTCATTAGTGTTTTTAATGCTATTTCTTTTTCTGAAAAATTACAGGCCTTATATATACAATAACAACACAAAGGTTACCTTCATTTTTTTCAACATCTTTTTGATGGTTTTTCTTACCACGCTTGTGTTGAAGATTCATTCCGATTACGTTTATGTGGTGCCAATATGTATTTTGCCCCTTATTTTAAAGGCATTCTTCGATCCACGAGTTGGGCTTTTTGTACACGTTTTGACTATTCTCTTGCTCGGTTTTATCGTTCCCAACAGTTTTGAATATATGTTCCTTCAGTTTATTGCAGGGATTGTTACCATCCTTACTGTTTCAGAATTATACAAAAGGGCAAACCTGTTCATTTCCGTGGGGCAGATAACGCTGATTTACATTCTTGGTTACTTCGCATTCTTCGTAATCCAAGAAGGGAATATACAGACATTGCAGTGGGAAAATTTCGGATACTTTATTCTTTGCGGCTTGGCAACCCTTTTTGCGCATCCTTTGATTTATTTTTATGAAAAAATCTTCGGATTGGTTTCAGACGTTTCGTTGCTGGAACTGAGCGACACCAATTCAAAATTGCTGAAAGAGCTGTCAAACAAAGCTCCGGGAACTTTTCACCATTCTTTGAATGTTGCAAATTTAGCTGAAGCCTCTGCAAATGAAATTGGAGCAAACAGCATGTTGGTTAGGGTAGGAGCACTCTATCACGATGTTGGCAAAATGCTGAATCCTACCATGTTTACTGAAAACCAGGCCAATTCTATCAACTCACATAACGAATTGGATCCGAAGGAAAGTGCCCAAATAATAATAGATCACGTAATTAAAGGCATTGAGATTGCACGAAAGAACAATCTGCCAGATAGGGTGATTGATTTTATCAGGACCCATCATGGAACAAGTCTAGTATATTATTTCTACAAAAAAGAACGCGAACAACAGGGCGAGGCCAATAAAGAAGATTTTATTTATCCAGGCCCCATTCCTTTTTCAAAAGAAACTGCAATTTTGATGATGGCAGATAGCGTGGAAGCAGCCAGCAAAAGCTTGAAAGAACCCTCATCCACGATCATTGATGAGTTTGTTGAAAAAATAATCAACAACCAAATGGCGCAGGGTCAGTTTTTAAATGCGGATATTACCTTCAAGGAAATTGAGACCATCAAAAAGGTTCTTAAAAAGAAACTGAACAATATCTATCACCTGAGGGTTGAATATCCTGAATAGTTCCAAGAAATAAAAAGTTTATATGTTTGTAATAGGCTCATAATTAGAACTGTCAGATTTTATAAAAAAAACGGTGTTTTTTTGTTGCGTTATATTATATATAAACTTACATTTGCAACCGCATTTTAGGATGACAAGTTCTTAAAGAAATTGGAGAGGTGCCGGAGTGGTAACGGAGCAGATTGCTAATCTGTCGACGGGTAACCGTCGCCAGGGTTCGAATCCCTGTCTCTCCGCATTATAGAGTTTAAACAAAAACTCCAAAATTACAGTGAGCAATATTCAATTACTGTTCACGGGGTGTAGCGTAGCCCGGTTATCGCGCCTGCTTTGGGAGCAGGAGGCCGCAGGTTCGAATCCTGCCACCCCGACAAAAACCGGACACATAGTTCGGTTTTTTTGTTTTATTAATGAAAACGGTCGCATAGCTCAGCTGGATAGAGCACCTGCCTTCTAAGCAGGCGGTCGGAGGTTCGAATCCTCCTGCGATCACATTCAATCCCCATCTTTTGGGGATTTTTTTTTTGCATGAAATATTTAGTGTATATATTGTATTCTGCTGAGCTGGACAG
>JAPKFY010000085.1 GCA_026646335.1 Aequorivita sp.
ACATACTTATAAAGAATTGGGCAATAGCCAATTGATCCAAAAGTTGGAAAAATCTGCACTGGCTTTTGAAAAATGGCGAAAAGTGCCATTGGAGGAAAGAGCTAAACTTATGAAAAAAGCAGGGCTAGTACTTAGGGACAACGTTGAAGAATACGCAAAAATGATAACCTTAGAAATGGGTAAGCCCATAACTGAGTCGCATGCCGAAGTGAACAAATGCGCTTGGGTTTGCGATTATTACGCCGAAAATGCAGCGACCTTTTTGGCCGAAGAAATCATTGAAACCGATGCCCAAAATAGCTATGTGCGGCATGACCCAATTGGCACCGTTTTGGCCATTATGCCTTGGAACTTTCCTTTTTGGCAAGTTTTCCGTTTTGCCGCGCCCACATTGACCGCAGGAAATGTTGGATTGCTGAAACACGCCTCCAATGTGTTTGGCTGTTCCGAACAGATAGAAGGAGTTTTTAAAAAAGCAGGCTTCCCCGAGAACGTTTTTCAGAGTTTAATTATTCATCACGACAAAATTGAAAAAATTATTGCGCACGATGCCGTAAAAGCAGTAACCTTGACCGGAAGCGAAAGAGCTGGAGCATCAGTGGCACAAATTTCGGGAAAATACATCAAAAAGAGCCTGATGGAATTGGGTGGCAACAACGCCTTTATAGTTTGGGACGATGCCGATATTGACAAAGCCGTGGCAACAGCGCTTACCGCACGAATGTTGAATTGCGGACAAAGCTGTATCGCTGCCAAACGTTTCATTTTAATGGAGGATATCTATGATGAATTTGTTGAAAAATTCACAAAAGGCGTTATTGAACTCAAATCTGGCGACCCGATGGAGGAAGAAACCAAAGTGGGAACGCTTGCACGTGAAGATTTGGCTGACGAATTGCAAAAGCAAGTGCAAGCATCTATAAAAAAAGGGGCTAAATTGATTTTGGGCGGAAAACAAAACGGAGCCTATCACGAACCCACAGTTTTAGGAAATGTAAAACCTGGAATGGCCGCCTTTGATGAGGAAACCTTCGGTCCGTTGGCGGCAATGATAAAGGTAAAAACCATTGAAGAAGCGTTTATACTTTCCGAGCAATCTAGATATGGATTGGGCGTTACGGTTTGCACGACCAATATTAAAAAGGCATTAGAGTGTGCTGAGGAAGTGAGCGATGGCAGCTATTTTATAAATGAATTGGTAAAAAGTGACCCAAGATTGCCCTTTGGAGGCACAAAAAAATCTGGCTATGGCCGCGAGCTTGCCAAAGACGGTATGATGGAATTTATGAACCGGAAGACGGTGTATGTAAAGTAATTAAAATTGGTGATTTTCAGGATTAATTATAAATAATGGAAACTTTAAAAGAAATACTAGATATTGAAATCTTCCGGTGGGGAGATCGCTTTATACTGATACAAAATTTTGTAACCGTTCTACTGGTTTTTGTTATCACTAAAATACTATTGTGGATTATAAAAAAAATACTTTTCAGAGAATCTAAAAACAAGAAAATAGATACTGGAACAACGTATGCAATATTTCAAATAATCAAATACATATTTTGGGTAATTGCTTTTAGCCTTGCTTTGGAAGCCCTTGGGGTAAAAATTACACTTTTATTGGCTGGGTCTGCAGCATTATTGGTAGGAGTAGGGTTGGGATTGCAGCAAACTTTTAACGATGTAATTTCAGGTATTATCTTGCTTTCAGAAAGATCCATAAAAGTTGGAGATGTTCTAGAAATCGATGATGAAATTGTAAAAATCCAAAGCATTGGTTTGCGAACTTCAAAAGGACTTGACAGAAATGATATTTCAATTATTATTCCCAATTCATTAATTACTACAAACAAGGTAATTAACTGGAGCCATCAATCAAAAAAAACTCGATTTTCAATAACTGTGGGTGTAGCCTATGGAAGTGATGTGGATAATGTAATTAGACTTTTGGAGGAATGTGCTACAGACCATCCCGATATTTATAAAGGGGAACATGTAGAGGCGAGGCTAGCAGGTTTTGGTGCTTCATCACTAGATTTTCAACTGCTCTTTTATAGTAGAGATAGTTTCAGAATTGAAAAAATGAAAAGCGATATTCGAATAATTGTCAATAAAAAATTTACCGAAAATGGCATTGTGATTGCTTTTCCACAATTGGATTTGCATGTTAAATCGAATACGTGAATTTGAATTAGTTGTATTAATAAAGTCAATATCTACTTCCCGATGCAGAAGTTCGCAAAAATGTTTCCAAGCAATTCATCATTAGATATTTCACCAGTTATTTCACCAAAATAATAAAGAGCCTGTCGAATGTCTATTGCCAACAAATCGCCGCTAAGATTATTGTCAATACCTTCCTGTACTTTGATTATTTCTTCCAAAGCTTTCAGCATAGCGTCGTAATGGCGGCTGTTGGTAACAATAGTTTCGTTGTTGCGGAGCGCCCCGGTGTTTACAAATTCCAACAATTTATTTTGAAGTTCCTCCACACCTTGGCCAGTTTTGGCAGATAATAAAAGAAGATTGCCGATTGCCGATTGTAGATTTTCGATTTCTTCTTTGGAAAGTTTATCCATCTTATTGGCAACAACCACAAGGTTTTTTAAAGGATACTTATTTTTAATAGTTTCAATCTCAACCTGAAACTTGGAACCAGAAACCTGAAACTTTTCCGCATCAAAAAGATAGATAACAACTTGTGCAGCTTCAATCTTTTCAAAAGTTTTTTTTATTCCCAGCCCTTCAATAACATCTACCGTTTCACGGATTCCCGCAGTGTCAATAAAGCGGAAACTGACGCCGCCAATGTTTATTTCGTCTTCAATAGTATCACGTGTTGTGCCCGCGATGTCACTCACAATGGCGCGCTCCTCGTTTAATAGGGCATTCAGCAATGTAGATTTTCCAACGTTGGGTTCACCTACGATTGCAACTGGAATTCCGTTTTTTAGAACATTTCCTATGGCGAAGGAATCTATCAAGCGCTTTAGAACATGGGTTATTTTTGAGATAAGTTTTTGGAATTCTTCACGGTTGGCGAATTCCACATCTTCCTCTGCAAAATCGAGTTCCAGTTCTATGAGGGAAGCGAAATTCAACAATTCTTCGCGAAGCTTTTTTATTTCAGAAGAAAAACCGCCGCGCATTTGCTGAATAGCCAATTGATGACTCGCAGCACTATCGCTGGCAATAAGGTCTGCAACTGCTTCAGCCTGGCTTAAATCCATCTTCCCATTTAGGAAAGCACGTAGCGTAAACTCACCCGCTTGCGCCATTCTGCAACCTTTCCGTAGGCAAAGCTGAATGATCTCCTGTTGGATGTAATTACTGCCGTGACAGGAAATTTCAACCACATCTTCGCCTGTGTAACTATTTGGATTTTTAAAAATAGTGATGAGTGCTTCATCAATAACACGTTCACCATCTTTTATATTTCCCAAATGTACGGTATGGGTTTTCTGCTTTGCGAGTTCCTTTCCCGAAACGGAAGTAAAAATAGAAGAAGCAATCGCGATAGCCTCTGGCCCTGAAAGCCTTAAAATAGCTATTGCACCAGCGCCTGCTGGAGTTGCCATTGCTACTATGGTGTCTGTGTGTGTCATTGGTTGCAAAGGTAAGATTAACTTTGAGAAAGTTTTAAAACTTTCACAAAGTTGGAAGGATCAAAAAAAAAACCGGGAAAGAATTAAACTTTCCCGGCCTAATAAGAAGCATTTAAAATTTAATAGGTGCTATAGATAAAATTGTTGAAGGTACCGTTCAATGTTATTGTTGTTCCTCCACTGATAAGTGTTAAAGTGTAACTGCCCGATATAATGTTTGAATCCTCTTCGCCAGGAGTTGCGCGGTTTTCGGTAATGCTTATGCTTCCTTCGGAAGCATAGAAAGTTGTTTGCGATTCTGCGTGGTGTACAACCGCGCTGGTTACAAAACCATCAGTGTCAACATTCCCTATTTCTTTTATGATCCCTGCGGAAAGCCCTCCTGTTTGGTTCATAAAAAGCCGGATGGTATTTCCATTGGCATCTATTACTGCAAGGGTCAGGCCCACACTTGGATCGGTGGAATAACTGCCCAATTTTGCGGTATAGTTTGTAAATGGTCCTCCATTGATGGTGCCTGAAAAGGAAGCTTCAGGAGCGCTTTGCTCACTGTCATCGTCTTTTTTGGAACAGGAAATAATCAATACGGAAAGAAAAAGAATACAAAGTGTTTTTAGATTTTTCATGAGTGTAGTTTTAATTATTATTAATGTTTAAACTAACTACACATCGAAACTATTCGAAATATGTCATCAACATTCTTGAAAAAAAAAATCCGCCACATTGGGCGGATTTATATCTAATACGCTATATATCTAAAAATCTAGTTATTCAGCATCACTGGCATTACTAGCATTGTAACGGTTTCACCTTCATCAAGACCATCAACAGGGGTAAGAATTCCTGCGCGGTTAGGGAGGCTCATTTCCAAAGAAACTTCGTCGCTTGTTAGATTGTTCAGCATTTCGGTAAGGAAACGGCTGTTAAAGCCAATTTGCATATCATCACCTTGATAATCGCAGGTTAAACGCTCTTCTGCTTTGTTGCTGTAGTCTATGTCTTCTGCTGAAATGTTCAATTCTGCCCCTGCAATTTTTAAACGAATTTGATGCGTGGTTTTGCTAGAGAAGATAGAAACCCTGCGAACGGAATTCAAAAACTGGTTTCTGTCAATAACCAATTTGTTGGGATTTTCCTTCGGAATAACGGCTTCGTAATTTGGATATTTTCCGTCAATTAAACGACAGATCATTTCAGTATTATCAAAAATGAATTTGGCGTTGCTTTCGTTATATTCAATCACCACATCGTCTTCACTCCCGGCAAGGATGCTTTTTAATAGGGTCAGTGGTTTTTTCGGCATGATGAATTCCGCGGTTTGTGAAGCGCTGATGTCGTCACGCGTATATTTTACCAGCTTGTGGGCGTCAGTTGCGACAAATACCAGATTGTCCGTTGAAAATTGAAAGAACACCCCGCTCATCACTGGTCTTAAATCGTCATTTCCAGAAGCGAAAATCGTTTTGCTGATTGCGGTTGCAAGCACATCGCCCTGCACAACGGTTGAAGAAGGATCCTTCAATTCCACCGCATTGGGAAATTCTTCACCACTGGCGTAAGCCAAAGCATATTTACCGTGGTTGGAACTAATTTCTACGGTATTGTTATCTTCAATAGTAAAAGTTAAAGGTTGCTCCGGAAAAGTTTTAAGTGTTTCAAGTAACAGTCGAGCGGGAATGCAAACCATTCCTTTTTCGGTACTTTCCACTTCCAGTTTTGAGGAAATTGTGGTTTCCAAATCTGAAGCTGAAACGGTAAGCGATTTTTTGTCTAAGTTGAAAAGAAAATTATCTAAAATAGACAGGGTATTGTTGTTGTTGATAATACCGCCCAAAACTTGCAGTTGCTTTAATAAATACGAACTCGATACGATGAATTTCATTATATGTTTTTTTTATGAAATAATTCTCACGAAACGCTCCCCTATAAATATTTTTAAACGTGTAAAAACCATAGGTTACTGAGCGTAGTCGAAGTACAAATATATTTCAAATGAAGTGTTTGATAAAACAAACTTATCAACATTTAACGGGTGTATTTGCGTTTGCGGTAGAAGGTGAAAACGATTCCAAAAAGAGCCAGTAACCCCAACGGTAACAATATATTAAGCATTTGCCACTTGCTTCTTTGCTCCACGGTTTTTTGTGGATCGAGAAATGGCACTGCAATTTGCCGTGTTCGAATGTTTATAAGTCCGCTGTCGTCAAGTAGGTAATTGACGGTATTCAGCAGAAATTCCTTGTTTCCGTAAAAAGAATTGGTCGTTTTATCGAATCCAAGTTCCAATGGACGGGTGCCCTGCATTTGGTTTTTTATGATGTCGCCATCGCTAATAACAACCATTTTTGAAGATTTTCCGTCGTCAATGTTTTTTAGATCACCAGTCAATTTTATAGGCTTCACGCGATTTTTAAACGCCGAAGTGAAATTTCCTTCCAGCAAAACCGCCAATGGAATTTCGCCTGCGTTGTATTCATTAGGGTTTGGACCTTCGTTCACAACTTGTAAATTCTTAGGTATTTCTAAGTCAAAATCAATAGGGAAGGGGAGTCCCACGATTTTTGATATTGGGGAAGTGGAAAGCAAAACGGTCTTTTTGATATTATTCGGAAGCGTATCAATAGCGCTCGCATAATCAAACTTCACGGCTTCAATATTGGAAACAATCGGGTGATTGTTGGCGCTGCTGCTCAACGGACTGAAAAACCATGGATAGCGGTTGTACTGTGATTCGCGCTCATCACCGCTGGCCAAAACGATGGGTGCGGAATACACGTCTTTCACCAAATTTGGGTTGATGCGGATGCCGTATTTAAAAAAGAAATCGTTCAAATTTAAATCCATTCCGAAGACGAATGTTTTTCCGGTAATCGTATCGGTGTGCATCTGTGTGGCGTCCAGTAGCCATAGTGACTTTCCGCCATTCATTATATATTGGTCCAGCACATATTTTTCAGCATCGCTAAAGGCTTCCGTGGGTTGGGCGGCTACAACTAAGTCAAAACCTTCCAATGCTTTCAAGGTCTTTTCAGGATTTGAAGTAACTGAATCTAAGGTGAACGGAGCGATGAAATAATAATCTCGCAAAGTTGAAAACAAATCGGCAATGTAACGGTCGTCATATTCACCATTTCCCTTTAGCACTGCTACCTTTTTGGATTTTTCTGAAGCCAGTTTTTTAAAGCCATCGGCAAAGGCGTACTGCAAATTTTGAAGCGAACTGTTTACCCTTTCTTCGGAAGTGGCACCAAGCTGGTTTTTCAGCAAAGCAATTTTAACCGATTTGCCATTGTGGTGTGCCAAAGCCCAGGGATAAACTAGTTCGGTGCTTTGTTTGCCGCTTTCGGTAACGGAAACTTGCGCAGGTGTCAATCCAAATTTTTCAAATTGTGATTGAAACGCTTCGTTGCCTTTTTCGGTAGGGTTTATAAATTCAAACTTTATAGTGGAATTGTAGGCCGCAAATTCGTCCAAAAGCTGTTCTGTTTCACTTTGAAGCCTTTTAAATTCCGGAGGAAATTCGCCTTTCAGAAAAACGTCAACAATCACTGGGGAATCTATGGGGCCAATAATTTGTTTTGCTTCTTCAGAAAGGGTGAACCGCTTGTCCTGCGTAAGATCAAAGCGTTTGTAGAAATAGTTTCCGAGAACATTCAAAAGAATCAAGCCTCCAATCAGGACTGCGAACGAAACGATGTTTTTCCGAATTGAAGTCTTCATTATAATTTCTTCAATTTTAAAACTGTTAGCGCTATAAAAAACAGGGTAATGCTCAAAAAGTAAATCAAATCCCGCGTGTCCAAAACCCCACGGGCCACACTGTCAAAATGGGCTTTCATACCAAGTTGTGAAATATTAAAAGTAGAAGAAGTGAAGCCTTCAAAGCCGTAATACAGTGCAAAACACAAAAAGACGGCAATAATAAAAGCCACAATCTGGTTCTGTGAAAGGGTGGATGAAAATATGCCGATGGAAGTATAGGCAAACACCAAAAAAAGCAAACCGACATAAGACCCAATCGTGCTGCCAACATCCCAATTTCCTGGTGGATTGCCCAATTCAGAGATTGTAAAAACATAAAGTATGGTTGGAATAAGCGCAATAATAATAAGGATTACAGCTCCAAAATATTTCCCCAGTACAATTTGCTTCAATGAAATAGGTTTTGTTAGTAAAAGTTCCAGTGTGCCCATTTTCATTTCGTCACTAAAGGCGCGCATACACACAGCGGGAATCAAGAAAAGTAAAACCCAAGGTGCAAGTTCAAAATAAGGCGAAAGGTCAGCAAACCCCGAATCGAGAATGTTGTAATTACCGCTGAAAACCCAAAGGAACAAACCGTTTATCACCAAAAAAACCGCAATCACCAAATACCCAATGGTACTGGAAAAAAAGGAGTTTATTTCGCGTTTTATTATTGTAAGCATTTGGTTTTATTTTAAAGAATGAAGCGTTTCAACACTCCAAGCTTCAGCTTTTTTGAGGAACATAGGTTTTGTTATGCTCCAAACTTCTTTGAAAAGTTCACTTGTTCTATAGTTTTCTAAATCGGTTTCATCATTCCAACGGCTGTATGTAAAAAAGATTGTTTCCTCATTTTTATCTCTGTAAAGTTCCAAAAAAGTACAGCCCGGAAAAAGGCGGATCTTTTCTTTTACCGTTTCAAAATTAGCCAGAAAAGCAGGAATATTCTCTTTTTCAAAATGCATTTTAACGATTCGTGTAAACATATTGCTAAATTAAGGTTGCTGAGCAAAGCTGAAGCACATTTTTACAATTCTTGTGAACATGTTTGTTGATTATGAAATAAAATTAACCATTATGGCATCCCTATAATCCAAGCCAAACAGCGAAGACGCCCCGCCTACCGTTTTGGAACTGCTTTTATAAATGGCCAGCTCAAGATAGTTCGATGAATTCCACAGCGCCAATTTTTTGCCGTCCTCCTCGCGTTTTTCAGGAGCAAAGTCAAAGTTAATGGCATCGCTGTAATGTGTATGTATTTTGGATAATTTTACGGTTCTAGCGTTTATAACGAATTCCCTTCCACGGCCAACTTCCTCGAAAAGTTTTTTAGTAATGTTGCTAATCACATTGCCGTAATTGTCAATATAAATAACGGTACCGCTTATCTGGCTTTCCTGATTGCTGACTGCCGGACGTATTCCCGTCAACTCCTTTATCTCTGTAATATTTTTACCAATAACCTCCAATGTTCCGCCGCGCGCAATGTGGCTGGCAACCTTTACAAAAACATCCAAAACGGGAAAATTGCTGATTATGCGGTCGTGAATATTTATTTCAACAATCTTTTCAGGCCGTATTTCAGAAGTGAGCATCGAGATAATTCCGTTGTCCGCACAAACAAAATAATGGCCATTCATCAAAACCGCAATGTGTTTATTTTCAGGATTTAACTCAGAATCTACCCCAATAATATGGATGCTTCCCTGCGGAAAACTTTTGTAAGCGTTTTGAATTATATAGGCGGCCTCGTGAAGGTGAAATGGCGAAATGGAATGTGAGATATCAACAATTTTCGCATCTTCCATTTCGGAATAAATAGCTCCTTTTACCGCGCCAACAAAGTGATCCTTCTCTCCGAAGTCTGTAGTAAGTGTGATTATAGCCATAAATGGATTGTTGATATTTTCTTAAAAGAGTTACCACAAAAATAGGTTACTTTTGTTAGTGGCAAAACTATTTTTTGCTTATTCCAAATAATAAAAAAGCACGCCTTTTGAACGAACTTATCATCGAACTTACAGAGATTAGCCCAAGGGATTTCTTCGGCCTTGAAAATGCTAATATTGACCTTCTTAAAAAATATTTTCCAAAACTAAAACTAGTTGCACGGGGAAACAAAATCAAAGCCTATGGCGATGAAGACGAGCTAGAAGAATTTGACCGCCGCATTTCAATGTTGTTGGAGCAATTCGTAAAATACAATAAGATTGATGAAAACGTAATAGAGCGTGTTTTGTTAAGTCGAAACAAAGAAGAGTACGAAGCGCCACAAGGCAGTGGCGAAACTATTGTTCATGGCGTTAGCGGAAAGCCCATTAAGGCACAGACCGCCAATCAACGAAAATTGGTATCGTCAATGAGCAAGAACGACATGGTTTTTGCAGTTGGGCCCGCAGGAACCGGAAAAACTTACACAGGTGTTGCCCTTGCTGTTAAGGCGCTGAAGGATAAAGAAGTAAAGAGAATCATCTTAACAAGACCTGCAGTGGAAGCGGGAGAGAATCTGGGGTTCCTTCCTGGCGATTTAAAAGAAAAACTCGATCCCTATATGCAACCTTTGTACGATGCACTTCGCGATATGATTCCTGCTGAAAAGCTGGCGTCGCACATTGAAACTGGGATCATTCAAATTGCACCTTTGGCCTTTATGCGCGGACGCACTTTGGATAACGCTTTCGTGATTTTGGACGAAGCCCAAAACACAACCCACGCCCAAATGAAAATGTTTTTGACCCGTATGGGCAAAAACGCCAAGTTTATGATTACTGGCGACCCTGGGCAGATCGATCTTCCACGTCGTGTAATTTCAGGCTTGAAGGAAGCCTTACTTGTTTTAAAGGATGTGAAGGGCGTTGGTATGATTTATCTGGACGACAAAGATGTAATCCGCCATCGTTTAGTGAAGGAAGTAATCGCAGCTTATAAAAATATTGAAAACATAGATTAAACAATGAGTAATACCATAATTTCAACTGATTTCAACTTCCCTGGGCAGAAAAGTATCTATCATGGAAAAGTACGAGAAGTTTATACCTTGGAAAACAACCTGCTTTTAATGGTAGCCACGGATAGGCTTAGTGCTTTTGATGTGGTAATGCCGAAAGGAATTCCGTACAAAGGTCAAATCCTGAACCAGATTGCCACCAAAATGATGCGCGATACCGAAGATTTGGTTCCAAATTGGTTGATTGCTACGCCAGATCCAAACGTCGCCATTGGTGAAGCTTGCGAACCTTTTAAGGTTGAAATGGTAATCCGTGGCTATATGAGTGGCCATGCGGCGCGCGAATACAAAGCCGGAAAACGAATGCTCTGCGGAGTTGCAATGCCCGATGGAATGAAGGAAAACGACAAATTCCCCGAACCAATTATAACTCCGGCCACCAAAGCCGAAATGGGCAATCACGACGAAGATATTTCAAGAGAAGATATTTTGAAACGCGGAATTGTTTCTGAAGTGGATTACCTTCAGTTGGAAGATTACACCCGAAAACTGTTTCAAAGGGGAAGCGAGATTGCTGCCAAAAGAGGTTTGATTTTGGTCGATACCAAATATGAATTCGGGAAAACGAAAGATGGCAAAATTGTGTTGATTGACGAAATACACACGCCAGATTCCTCTCGTTATTTTTACGCTGAAGGGTATGAAAACCGACAGAAAAACAACGAGCCACAAAAACAACTTTCCAAAGAATTTGTACGCCAATGGTTGATACAGAATGGGTTTCAAGGCCTGAAAGGACAAAAGGTTCCTGAAATGAGTGATGAATACATTGAAACCGTTTCTGAAAGGTATATTGAACTTTACGAGAACATTACCGGTGAAAGATTTGTAAAAGCAGATGTTTCAAACATACATAAACGCATTGAAAAAAACGTCTTGGATTACCTTAAATGAATGGGAAGCAGTGTCTTGAAAAGGCAACGTTCCAGCCATATCAAGTAGCCTTCCAATTTACAAATTCCGAACCCTTCAATTCCGTTCCCTAAAATTAAAGCTGTGCACGTAACCAAAACTTAGCTCTGTAAAATCAGCCTGCCCTAGATTAGAATTAAGGTTAGCCCCTACATATAAATTATTTTTTGGGGCATTTTCCATTCCAAACAAATAATATTTAAGACCCAAGCGTGAAGAGATGAGTTGTTTTTTCTTATAGCTTCCATCAAGTTCGCCCAAAACCCAATATTCAGGAATTTCTCGTGGCGTGCTATCCCAACCTTCATTGATGCGCCAATCCATTTTGTATGCGGGTTTGTGAAAATTAACACCCAATTGAATATCAATACCCACGTGGTTCAAGAATATTTCACCGTGAAGGCTTAGGCCTAGGTTGGTAGAGTAGTACCAAGAATTACTTCTGAAATAATCAAACTCTCTTCCCGCCTGCACCAAAGACTCATTTCCTTCAATATAATCGTAATAATGCTGATAAAATCTGTAGTAAAAGCCTATCCCAATCTTAAAGGTATTATTGTAAACCTTACCGTATTCGCCTGCAAAGGTGTACACATTCTTTTTGTCGTTAAAGGCCAGGGCAAAAACATTTTGGCCCAAGCCCGCACGAACAGCTAAATAGTTGTAAACTGTTTTATTATAATTTGGAATGGATTGGTTTTGTATATTTTCGGGGCGGTTTAAGGGGTTTTTAATATCTGCCGAAAGACTTACCAAAAACGAATTATATCCTTGGTTCAGCAAACGCATATGTCCGTTGGAATGATGTGAATAACCTATGCCTGTCCGCCAATCTATTTTTTTTGTTGAAAGAAATTGATAATTAAGATATAGCCGAAAAGCCCAAGTAATATCTGTTGTTACTGCTTGATTTTGTGGGTTTGTTTCCGCATCAAATTTTTTGGTGAAATAGGAAGCGCCCATTCCAGTCAGTATTTTCCATCGATCACTTCCAAAAGCTTTAAATTCAATAAAAGGCATTGCGGTAAATCCCAGCCCCAGACTGTCCAGGTTCCCAAAATCTGTAACACCAATGGAAAGACCGGTTTTTGGCTTTTTCAGCCGCTGTGCCCATTGTTGTGGATTGTTTGTATGAATACGACCGAAATTTAAAATAGCTTGCTTTTGCAATTTTGTATCGGGAAAGCCATCGTTGGCTTCCATCGTTTTTCCTAAAAGAATTTCAGGGGTAAAGGTAAGCGCACTTTTTTTCCAGTCATCCTCTGTTTGGGCGAAGGAAAAAAAAGACACAAAAAGAAGGAAAATGGTTAGTTGGTTCTTCATTTGGCGCTGCAAGTAACAATTTCCCAGTTAATTTTAAAAATTTTAACCCTACATTCGTTGTAAATATTTATAACCAACCTTGGAAAAAATAGACTATTTAATTGCTGAAATGGCTTCCATAGCCTGGGGTTTGCCACTTTTGATAATTTTGATAGGCGGCGGATTATATCTTTTAATAAGGATTAGACTGCTGCCTTTTCGATATTTAGGCCATGCCATTGCAGTACTTCGCGGAAAGTATGACAACGAAAGCGATGCTGGTGAAATAACACATTTTCAAGCTCTAATGACTGCACTTTCTTCAACGGTAGGAATGGGAAATATTGCGGGTGTGGCTGTTGCCATTTCAATTGGCGGTCCTGGAGCTATGTTTTGGATGTGGGTGAGCGCCGTAATCGGTATGTCCACAAAATTTTTCACCGCAACTCTTGCAATCTTGTATAGAGGAAAAGATAGTGATGGAAAAATTCAGGGCGGGCCTATGTATTTTATAATTGAAGGTTTAGGAAAAAAGTGGATGCCTTTGGCCGTTTTGTTCAGTGTGGCGGGATTGGTAGGAGCATTGCCGGTTTTCAACGTAAACCAACTTACCCAAGCAATAAACGATATACTTTTAAAACCTGCCGGAATCTACAACGGTTTTCAAACCGATTTGATTATTGGTTTGGTCTTGGCGGCGATCACTTCCGTAGTTATTTTAGGTGGATTGTCACGAATAAGTAAAACTGCATCCAAAATGGTTCCAGGTATGGTGATCCTTTATTTTGTTTTGGTCCTGATCATTTTGATTGTTCACATTGACGTGGTTCCATATTATTTTAAATTGATTTTCACTGATGCTTTTTCGGCAAATTTTTATAAAGGAGATGCGTTTTTAGGCGGTGTGATAGGAGGAATAATTCTTTTAGGGATTCGGCGCGGTGCGTTCTCAAATGAAGCAGGTATCGGTACGGCGCCTATGGCGCACGGTGCAACAAAAACCAACGAGCCTATCCGTGAAGGATTAGTGGCAATGTTGGGACCTGCAATTGATACTTTGGTAATCTGTACATTAACGGCGCTTGCAATTTTGGTGACGGGCGTTTGGCAAAGCAGTGATGCAAACGGCGTTAGCTTAACCGCGTCGGCATTTGAGGAAAGCATTCCTGTTTTTGGGAAATACGCTTTATTGATCTGTATTTTCACATTTAGTATTTCATCACTATTTTCATATTCTTATTATGGCAGCAAGTGCACATCTTTTCTTTTCGGGGCTAAAAATAAGGGGATATATAATTATTTTTACATTACAAGTATTCTTGTGGGCGCAACAACGTCCTTGAGTATGATGATTAATTTAATAG
>JAPKFY010000086.1 GCA_026646335.1 Aequorivita sp.
GCCGCATTGGCCATCGTGGTAGGCAAGGCCACGTCGTCGAAGGCCCCGTTGCCGTCGACGTCCTGCTCGGTTACCGGGTTGAGATAGCGGATGCTCCCTTTGTCAATCCAATTGTTGAGCTTAAGTCTTCATGAAATTGAAATAAATCATCAAACATTAAATATGCTGATAACAAAGAGGAATAAAGAAAGAATAAATATACCTTTTTTGTTCCTCTAGTTCGAAGTATCATAGCCGCCAATGCACAACTAGCTGTGGCAGCACACCATAAAACAATACCCAGATTCGAAAGAGCTCCAGATAATGGATTAATCCCAGCTATGGCATCTGGATCGCTTGTCAACCTATTCAAGGGAACATGATATATCTGGCTAATCATTGCTATGGCAACGAGAATTAATATAGCCGGAAAGAAAATAAACAATAACGTTTTTAAAGAGGTCATTTTTAATGGTGAAATCTCCTGGAAAATGAGGCTCGACAGTGAAAAATCAGTTGCTTTTTTCATCCTACTTTTAATATTTTGTTAATTTAAAAGTTTGTTTTTCGTCGTTTTAGTGGGCTCTTTTATTTGTTTAGACCCTATATAAGTGTTGTAATCCAGACCGTTTATCTTACTTGGTTTTTGACACCCTTTTTTTATTTATAGCTTTACTTCCTTAAAGTTTTCTTGATTTTTTAAAAACCACCCATATGTAGTTTCAATGCCCTGGGACAATCCTATGGAATCTTTCCAGCCAAGAGCGTTCAACTTGCCGCTGTCCATTAATTTACGCGGCGTACCATCAGGTTTTGACCTATCCCAAACTATTTTACCTTTATGGCCCACTTTTTTTTGTATAATTTCCGCCAACTGTTTTATGGTAACATCAGTTCCTGTGCCCACATTGTACAAATGTTCGGGCAATGTATTTTCCACCGCAAATACAACAGCCTGTGCCATATCATCCACATGTAAAAACTCGCGCATTGGCTTACCGCTACCCCATAATATTACAGCTGCGTGATTATCATTTTTTGCTTCGTGAAACTTACGGATCATTGCTGGAAGCACATGCGAAGTTTCCAAATCGAAATTATCAAAAGGTCCATACAGATTGGTGGGCATTAAGCTCACAAAGTCCTTACCGAATTGCTTCCGGATTGCTTCACAGGCTTTTACTCCTGCTATTTTGGCGATCGCGTACCATTCATTGGTGGCTTCCAATGGCCCAGTCAATAAATGCTCTTCTTTTAATGGCTGGGGAGCTAGCTTGGGATATATGCAGGAGCTGCCCAGAAATATAAATTTTTGTACATCATTGTGGTGCGCTGCATCTATAAGATTATTTTGGATTTGAAGGTTTTCCATCAAAAATGGATAGGGAAAGTTATTGTTGGCCAAAATGCCCCCAACCCTGGCAGCCGCATCAATAACCACTTGGGGCTGTTCGTCTTGAAAAAAGGAATTAACAGCGTCCTGGTTTTTCAGATCAAGCTCTTTACTGCTTTTTCCAACAAGATTACTAAACCCCTCCGCCAATAGCGCCCGCCATACGGCCGAGCCTACCATGCCACGATGCCCAGCTACATATATTTTTGAATTTTTCTGCATGCTATTCGTAATAATTAAGAGTGGTAAAGCCTCCTTTTTTAAGATATTGATCTTTTTTCATCAACTTTAAATCGCTTTCCATCATTTCTTTAACTAGCATAGGAAGATCATGAGTAGCTTCCCATCCTAGTTTTGTTTTGGCTTTGGTGGGGTCGCCAATTAGCAAATCCACTTCTGTGGGCCTAAAGTATTTAGGATCCACCTGAAGCACTTGTTTTCCAATAGGCAATTGATAATCTGGATGCTTACATTCCTTAATGAAGGCTTTTTCGTTTTCGCCTTCTCCCTTAAATTCCAATTCAATTTCAATTTCGGAAAAAGCCATGCGCACAAAATCCCGCACAGCAGTAGTTTTGCCAGTTGCAATTACCCAATCTTCGGGTTCGTCTGTTTGAAGTATCAACCACATCATTTTCACATAATCCTTGGCATGGCCCCAATCCCTTTGTGCGTCAAGATTTCCTAAGTATAGGATATCCTGTAATCCCAAAGCAATCCGCGAGACAGCCCTAGTAATTTTACGGGTTACAAACGTTTCTCCACGAATTGGAGACTCGTGATTGAATAGTATTCCGTTACAGGCAAACATTCCATAGGCTTCCCGATAGTTCACAGTAATCCAATAGGCATACATTTTTGCAACGGCATAGGGACTACGGGGATAGAAAGGAGTGGTTTCAGACTGTGGCACCTCCTGTACCTTTCCATATAATTCGGAAGTGGAGGCCTGATAGATCCGCGTTTTTTTCTCCAGCCCAAGCAATCTTACCGCGTCCAAAATCCGGAGCGTGCCGATGCCATCTGCATTCGCCGTATATTCAGGCACTTCAAATGAAACCTGGACATGGCTCATGGCTGCCAGATTGTATATTTCGTCTGGTTGAATTGATTGTATTAGGCGTATAAGGTTTGTACTGTCCGTCATATCGCCGTAATGCAAAATAAAGTTACGGTGTTCTATGTGTGGATCTTGATATAAATGATCCACCCTATCTGTATTCAATAGTGATGATCGTCGTTTTAAGCCGTGAACAATATATCCTTTTTTCAATAGAAGTTCACTCAAATAAGCGCCATCCTGTCCTGTTACTCCAGTAATAAATGCTACTTTTTTTTTCAAAATTTTTTATTGAGAATTAATGCTTAAATGTAGAGACTAAATTTAACTTATAAAAATAGCCCAATGTAATCTTATACGTAAATCTAGGGATTGAACAGTATGGCCCAAGGAGGAGTTTGGCCAATATCATTTTGAATATTATACCCTGCTTAGTTTGGGTACGTGCAGTTTTATTCTGCCTTTTTCGCGCGCCAGTATGCATGGCAATAGGCCCAAAATGGGTACCAAAACAGCTATTATTAAAAATTGTATATTAATATTAAAATTTCCAATTAAGAAAGCCACCACTATAACAAATACATTTGCCAACCCTACCATTAGAGTGCCCTGTTTGTGTGTGAGTCCTAAATCCATTAACCGGTGATGTATATGGTTTTTGTCTGCACTAAACGGACTGCGTTTCTGCCTAATTCTAATTATAAAAACACGAAGGGTATCCAAAATTGGAAATGACAAAATTGCCAATATTAATATAGGTTTGTTTGGTATGGTGAACCAAATAGTTTCGGCTGTATTCATCCCCAAAAAGCTAATACTTTGATAGGTTAATAAAAACCCAATGAACAAAGAGCCAGAATCTCCCATAAATAATTTATTCTCTTCAGAAAAATTAAATCGCAGAAATGCCAATAAGGCACCAACCAAAATAAAGGATATCAACATTAAGAGATGATTTCCTTGAAACATAAAGAAAAACCCAAATACGGTGCTTGCTATAATTGCAATTGTGCCAGCCAAACCGTCTATCCCGTCTATAAGATTGAAGGCATTAATTATAAAAACAAAAACGAGTAGTGAAATCAATACTGAGATTATATAGGGAAGCTCCCAAATTCCAAACAGTCCATCCAAGTTATGTATTCTAACATCTGTAAGTAAAATAACAAGACCTGCGGCCATAACCTGTCCTATAAATTTTTTCCTTGGTGATATTCCTATCAAGTCATCTTTTACCCCTAAAAAAAACATTATGGTAATAGCGGCCAATAACAGTAAGAGCTGATTTATTTGAAATTGCTCAAAACTCTTTAACCCCCCTAAAATCATTATTGACAGGGAAAATGCAATAAAGATTCCCACGCCCCCAAGGTTAGGGGTCTTTTTGGTATGCATGCTCCGGGTGCCAGGAACGGCCATAAGATCCTTTTCATTTGCCAGGCAAATAATTGCAGGAAACATTTTCATGGCCAAAATGAATGAAATTATTACAGCGAAAATCCCCAAATAATAAATGTCCGAAAACAAATAAGATAAATAATCCATAAGATTAAGTATTAAAATCGTTATGAACCAGAAGATAAATTGTAATACTATTGGGTCTGTTGTTAATCTTTTAAATTTAATCTGTGGGGATACAATTCAAATATTTCATTGCGAGGGCAAGCAATGTTTCTATTTTAGGGGATAAATAAAAAATGAACTATCTCTTTGGGGGGCTATCTTTCACCATTATTAAACCATAATAACAACTATTTGATGACCCAAAGATAGAAAAAAGTATAGAAAAGTGATTTCCTTAAAAACAAAAGAAGTGCACTATTAGCCAAACGGATACAGTTTATCGATAAACTACACTTCTCCCGCTTTTTTTATGAATATTCCTGTAAGAATTTTCTTTTTTTTAAAAAAAAACACTCCCATTTACCAAGCATATTCTAAAATAATCAACCACAATAAAGACACTTTTTATATTATGCTGGAAAGTTCTTACGCAATAAAGAATTAGGGATTTGTGTTTAAAGAATAATTTAACTTCAATAAAAAAGGCCGACTTTTAAAAGTCGGCCTTTTCGAGAAAATCTAGTAGCGGGAACAGGACTCGAACCTGTGACCTTCGGGTTATGAGCTCTCGATTAATTCAATTTTTATGAATTGTGGAGCGCTTAGGAACCTATATATTATGGGTTGTGTTCAAAAACGTGTTCAGTTTCGTGTTCACTCGATTAATACTAATTTGAACTGCAATATAGAAAATACTTACCAGTTGCAGCTGGGAAATATTTAATTCTCAATATAATTATACTCCTTTTAGACTTTTAAAAGTATTTAAGCTTTTTTTACAGCAATTATAATAAATACATAAAATTGATTTGTAATTTTTATTCTCAAAAGAAATTTTACTAAAATCAATAACAATAGGTAAAATTTAATTACTCATATCGATTAAACGTTATTAAATTCGGTTTTAGACATTAATAAATATCAAAGCAGTATTTATTTTAAGAAAATTTTGGCAAATTGATTTTTTTTAAATATGTTTGAAGTCAAGTTTATTCTCCCCAGTTAAAACTTGCGTTGTGCTATCACGTGATGATGTTGCACGATATGGTCTATGACTGCGCAAGTACAATAAGATATATTTTGTTTTTACAACTCCGAATTTTTCAGGCGTTGGCAATTTTAATCGTTTCCTATTTAAGGATCAATCGCTCCTTATAATCGGAATAAGAGCAGCACATTTTTAATTGTAAATCAATTTTATGAAGCAACACTACATATCCAGAAGGTATTCCCTCTTTTTGATAGGAATATTTTTGTTCCTCACTACTGAACATTACGGCCAGGACATTCTCTGGGAAAAATCCTATGGTGGCATTCAATCTGAATATCTTTTTGATGCACAGCCCACGGCCGACTACGGTTTTATCCTTGCTGGAAGTTCCCTCTCCGGCAAAACGGGAAACAAAAAACAAGAAAACATAAAAGACCTTGATTATTGGGTCTGGAAAATGGACGAGAAGGGCGATATGGACTGGCAAAAGAATTTTGGCGGCACTGGAGCAGATTTCCTGAAGAGCATACAAGGAACACTCGATGGAGGTTTTATCCTTGCAGGCAATTCCACCTCTATGAAAAGCGGGGATAAAAGGGACGATAATTTTGGACAGGAAGATTTTTGGATCATCAAATTGAACGCCAAGGGTGATGAGGAATGGCAAAAGACCATCGGCGGAACAGGAAGTGACATTTTAAAATCAATACATCAGACAAAAGATGGTGGATATATCATCGGCGGTTCTTCCGAAAGTGAAATCTCTGGCCTCAAAACTGAAGCCAATTATGGTAGCCTCGACTATTGGGTAGTGAAACTGGATAGCAACGGAAATGTTGAATGGCAAAAAGCTTTCGGTGGCCAATATATGGACCGATTGGAGAGCATATTGCCCACTAAGGACGAGGGATATATTATAGGTGGCTGGTCAAATTCCTTCAAATCGGGCAACAAATCTGAGGATGCCTTTGGTGAAGGCGATTACTGGCTGTTAAAGCTCGATAAAAATGGAGAGGTCCAATGGCAACGTACCCTTGGCGGTGAGAACGACGATCATTTGTATGTGATTATTGAGTCAAAAGATGGTGGCTTTTTAATAGGCGGAGATTCCAGTTCAGGTACTTCTGGCAATAAGAAAAAATCAAACGGCAAGGGCACCGACTTCTGGATATTGAAAATATCGGAAATAGGAGAAATAGATTGGCAACAAACCTATGACTTTGGAAAAACAGATATCCTGACCTCAATTACGGAAAACGAGGACGGCACCCTTTTGTTGGGCGGCCACGCAAAAACTGAAAACACAGGACTTAAGCGTGCGGACAAAAAAGGTATCGATGATTTCATTGCCCTAAAGATAGCTGCGGACGGTGAGGAAAAATGGCGACAGACCGTGGGCAGTGCGGGCGAGGACAACCTTAAAAAACTGGTGGAGACCCGTGATGGGGGCTATCTGTTAGCAGGTACTTCAAAGGGAAAGGTTTCTCGCGACAAAAATACAGGACAGGGCCGCAGTGATTTTTGGGTGGTCAAACTGCGGGACAAGGATAAAGAAGATGAAGCTGATAGATATGTTGGTTTGGAAGCTTTTCCAAACCCAACTGAAACTTATACCAACGTTATCGTAAACCACGACTTTGAAACTGGAAACGCAAGTATATATGACATCACAGGGAAACAGATACAATCCTTTGAGATAAACAGCAGAACAGTTCCCATTGACCTACAGGGACTTCCCGTGGGAGTCTATATTGTTACCGTTGCCACGAACGTTTCCACGGAATCCGTAAAAATTTTAAAAAATAATTAATAACTATTATGAACAAGACAAATATACTATTGCGGCTGTTCGTCTTTTGGACGTTTTATATAACTGGATCTGCTCAAGAACCAGCCCCAGGGAATACCATTGATTTTAATAATGTGAAAATGCCTGAATCCCCTTCTGCGGCAGCATTTGGAAAAGTTGAGGAAGTGAGTGTTAACACTGCCACTGGTATTCCCAATATAAGTATCCCACTCTATACTTTTGAAATAGATGGGGTCAGCGTCCCAATATCAATTAGTTATAACGCATCTGGCATAAAGGTTGGCCAACTCGCCACTTCAGTTGGGCTTGGCTGGAGCTTGGAGGCAGGAGGACAGTTCTCCCGAAGTGTGCGCGCAAAAGCTGACGAGTTTGATGGAATTCTTAAAGGGCAAGGCCCACTTACGGACGATTGGTATGATAACTATGATATTCCTCCCTATGATATGGAAACTTGGCAAAGAGCGATGAGAGGAAACCCTTTTACCAATTGGGAAGAGGCTTTGGTCAGAACCCGTGACCACTATCCCGATCAATTTGGGTATTCCTTTTTGGGCCATTCTGGAAGTTTTATATTTAATCCTGATCCCAACCCTGCTTCTGAAAATGCAATTATTAAGGATAAAACCGATGGTATAAAAATTTTATGGGACGAGAGCGTTAACGCTGATTTTGGAGCTACTGATCTCAACGGGAACACATACAATTTTTTTACTAGCCACACGGAAAAAAGCAACAATAGGAACGCTTATGAAGCTAATGGAGGGACAGCAGGACCTGATTTCATTGAATGGCAAGATGATGGAGGAAATAAACCTATAACAGCTTGGAAATTATCAGAAATTATTACAAAAAACAACAAGACAATAGAATTTGCCTATCAAAGTGTCGATATGGAGTATTCTATTTATGGTGCAGAAAGCCATATCACTATTGGTTATGGATGTGAACCTGTTAATGGAGCAGCACCCCGAATTAGTACCTTAGCTCATACTAACATTACATATAAATATAATACCCAACTCATAAAAAAAATATCTTCCCCAGACGGCAATGTCGAAGTAACATTCAATTATGTTACCGACCCCGACCCCAACAATAACCTCCCTAAATCTGTTTGGAAGACGCGCTTAGAGAATATCTTAATCGAAGATTTCACGAATCCCCAACATACCAAGAAAAAAGAGTTCCGTTTTGTCTATTTACAATTTAGTGGTGATCCCCGTTTAAAACTTTGGCAATTATATGAAGTAGGCTTTACTGATAATAACCAAGAAGTGGAGAAACCTCGTTATATCTTTGATTATGATGGAGGGACCCTCCCCCCTAAAGATTCTTTTGCACAGGATTTTTTTGGTTACTATAACGCATCCGGTAATACCTCTCCTGAAACTATGGTACCCAATACAACGGTTTTTGACCCAACTTTTCAAGATTGGTTTGAGGCCCGTTCAAGAGACAGGACATTGAATAGCTCTTCAGTCCAAAATGGAATACTGTTGAATATTACCTATCCCACGGGCGGCACAACGCACTTTGAATACGAACCAAATGAATTGAATGGCAAATATTGTGGAGGGTTACTTGTTACGAAAATAGAAAACATTGATGAAACAGGCACCTACAATAAAAAAACATATCAATATGAGGGTCCCCTCATTGGCTTTAGTTTAAGCAACCACGATCTTACCACCAAATACGAAGGAAGTACAATATCTTATTATTCAAGTTTTGTAGATGCCGCCCCAGGGTATCAACCAGGTTATTTTTACGAAAAGGTAACTGTTACTTCTACTGACATTGAAAACTCCAAAAGTTATAGAGAAGAACATTATTATGAAGAGAATGACTATACCCAACATAAAATAGATTATGCATTAAAACAGAAGAAGTATTTTGTCGAAAACCAATCCAATCCAATAAAGGCTGAGGATTATGTCAATAATATTGTTGGTACGCTCTTTTCAGTTGAATGGAACATTTTGGGCGACATGAAATGTTATAGTCCGGACGTAGTCAATACAAGCTTTAAATTAGGATATAATGAGATTGCCAGAAAATTGGAACACTATGGCAATTTTGCGTATCTCCCAACTCAAGTTACCACCACAGATTTTTTAAAACAAGGTTCAATTAATAAGCCTGTTACGACCACAAAAAACATAACCTACGACCCAGATACTGTTTTAAAAACCCAAGAAATAATAGATACCGGTGATGAAATCATAACCACAGATTACCAATACCCATGGAGCGACGGTATAAACCTCCCAAATCTACCCATGGCCTTACCTATCAGTAAGATTGTTCACAGTAACAAACAAGAAAATGGAGACCCTATATTCGGGCAGTATTTTGAATACGACGCTAACGGTAATATAAAAAAAACATACCAATACAACAAAGGCGAAGTTGGCAACAACACAGCAATAATCAATACATTCTACGACTACGAGGAAATGTCAAATTTTCTCTTCAGCAACGGAAAACCTGTTCAAGTTTGGAATAAAAGTGGTGAGGCCACCACTTACATCTGGGGATTAAAAGGACAGTTTCCCGTGGCCAAGATAGAAGGAAAAACACGCGCCGCACTTGACCAAAACCTTCTGGCGGCAGTCGAGATCGCCCCTTACAGCGCCTTACCCGGAGCCCTAGATAACTTACGCTTATCTCTAATCAATGATAAGGCAATGTTAACCACCTACACCTACAAGCCCCTTGCGGGCGTGGAAACAATAACAGACCCCAAGGGGGACAAGATAACGTACCATTATGATGAATTTGGAAGATTGGATTATGTAGAGGACAAGGATGGCAATATACTCAGTGAAAACGAATACCACTATAGACCACAATAATCCCTGAAAGATGAAAAAAAGTATATTCAAAAATATTTTCCGTTCAAGGATTAATATAGCTATCCTTTTAATGTGCGCACTATATTCATATAGTGGATATGCACAAGATCCTTACCAAAACTATGTGATGACAACCACCTATAAGGTTGCGAGTCCAACGCCAATTCAAAATGCGGATCCCAAAGATGTGGCTATTGAGATTACCTACATAGATGGCCTTGGCCGCCCAAAACAAAAAATAGCCCATAAACAGTCCGGTAACGGTGAAGACCTTATCACGCATATTGAATATGATGGTCTAGGAAGGCAACCAATGGAATTCCTTCCATATGAGCGCAGTGCCTCACTCGATTTCGATGGGAACGGCTATGGCAGTACTACTAGTTTTTATTCCAATCCCTCAAATGGCCCAACAACCTCAAACCCTTGGAGCCAAAAACTTTTCGAGGAATCCCCGCTCAACAGAATTTTGAAACAGGCTGCCCCTGGCAACGATTGGGCAATGACGACAACAAACAGCGGCCACGAAATAAAATTCGCCTATGAGACAAACAACAATACAGAAGTGCACCATTTTTCGGTATCGCTCACTGGCAATACGCCCAGCCTTACCTATGAACAAAAATATCCCGAGGGACAGCTCTACAAAACCATAACAAAGGACGAAAATTGGCAATCAGGCGATGGTAACAAGGGAACTGTCATACAGTTCAAGGACAAAATGGGTCGGATGGTTCTCAAGCGAACTTTTGATATCCCTATTGGCGAAACCAAGAGCTCCACGGGATCAATAACAATGGACACCTATTACATTTACGATGCCTATGGCAACCTTACTTTTGTCCTTTCCCCAAAACTTTCGGCACAGATAGTTTCTAATGGCTATGTTGACCCAAATCTTTTAGAAGAGCTGGGCTACCAATACCAATACGACCACCGCAACCGTATGATAGCCAAAAAAATTCCCGGCAAGCACTGGGAATATATGGTCTATGATGCTTTGGACCGCCTCATCGCCTCTGGCCCCGCCCTTTCCCCTTTTGGCGACCAGGCCGAGGGATGGCTCCATACCAAATATGACATTTTTAACCGTGTGGCCTATACCCTTTGGAAACAGGGCACGGTAAATCCTTCACAACGCGAGGCGCTGGCAAATGCTTTGCCTACCTATATCTCCGAGGTGCGTCTTTACGGCAACAACAAAAGCTCCGTAAACAATGTGGATTTCAGCTATTCAAACCAAGTGCCACCCACATCGGGATACCACGTGCTGACCGTAAACTATTATGACGATTATCTTTATTACGATGCTCCAGAGACGATCCCTACCACTGTGGGCGAAGGGGATATTGAGGTGTTTTACAAGAAAAACTCCCAAAAGCCCAAGGGATTGCCCACGGGCAGTTGGGTGCGGGAACTTGAAACAGCAGGACAGGCAAAAGGCATTAACTCTTACTCCCTTTACGACAAAAAAGCACGACCAGTGAGGGTAAAAAGCTCTAATACCACAAGTGGCTATTATACCCAGAGCGATACCGATTTTGACTTTATTGGCAACCCACAATATACCATTACTGAGCACAAAAAAGATGCCCAGGCCTCGGTGCTATCCACTAAGGACGTCTTTACCTACACCGACCAATCAAGACCCTTAAAGCACACTCATAAAATAGGCAACGGTGCCGAACAGCTATTGTCATTGAACGAATATGATGCTCTTGGCCGTCTAAAAAGCAAAAAAGTGGGTGGTACAAATGTTTCCGGGGTGGGCGCGTTGCAGAAAGTGGATTACAAATACAATGTGCGAGGCTGGTTGACCGAAATAAATGACGTAACCGACCTCAGCCAGCAAGGTGAAATCTTGGATCTCTTTGCTTTTAAAATAAACTATAACATTGTTGAAGATGACATAAATGGCGCGATACAGTCACTCTACAATGGCAATATTTCTGAAACCCTCTGGCGCACCAGTGTTGACAATGTAAAGCGCAAGTACGGCTACGCTTACGATTACCAAAACCGACTGCTCGCGGCATTCTATCAAAAACCAGACAACTCCGTGTCGCACACAGATTCCTACAGTACCAATTATAGCTATGACCGCAACGGAAATATTTTGTCCTTGGAACGAAACGGCGAACAGGACAGCGCTAACCAAACCATACAAATAGACGAGCTTATCTATGATTATAGCGATGGTGGTAATCAATTAACAAATGTTCACGATAATGAACAGAGTCCTGCCGGCTACTATGACCATCATCCCGCAATTAATCAACCAGATTTTGATTACGATGATTACGGAAATTTAATTTATGATAAGGACAAGGATATAACTACTGTGGAATACAACCACTTAAATCTTCCAACTAAAATCCTCTTTGGAGCAGGAGGAAAAATTGAGTACTTTTATGATGCCACAGGTATTAAACTAAAGAAAAAAGTAACAGATGGTACCACCATAACCACCACCGAATATATGGACGGGTTTCAATATAAAAATAATATTTTGGACTTCTTCCCACACGCAGAGGGCTACGTAAAGGCAGTTACGAACTCCCTTGGTGGAAGTGGAAATACAACATATGCCTTTCGTTATGTTTTTAACTATACCGACCATCTTGGAAACATACGCTTAAAATATGCCCAAAACCCAAGCAACAACAACCAAATATCTGTCTTAGAGGAAGATCATTATTATCCGTATGGATTAAAGCACAAAGGCTACAACACAGTTCATAAAGTATTTGCGGAGGAGGAGGGGCCTATTGGGGGGATTGTGCTTACCCCTGTAAATCCATTTCTTGGGGATAGTTACAAGTACAAGTTCGGCGGCAAGGAGTACGACGACACCTTCGACATCAACACCTACGACTTCGGGGCGCGCAACTACGACCCCGCACTTGGGCGCTGGATGAACATCGACCCGTTGGCGGAAATGATGCGTAGGCACTCGCCCTATAATTATGCCTTTGACAATCCTGTCTTCTTTACTGACCCAGATGGGATGGCTCCTGGAGGTTTCAGTGATGGTTATGTAAACCATAATCTATCTACCTCAACGGGAGCCGTGGACGTTTCCTCCTCTGTCCTTACTTCATTTGATGGTAATGGAAACACCTTGGACTCACAAATTGTTACCGGCAGTGACAATGTTTCGGTTGCCAGAGACGGGGGTAAAATATCCACGGAAGTTGTGGGTAGTAATAATGGCGTTGGGGAGAATGTTGCAGGTACAAACAATAATTCCTCAAGTTCAACAGACCCGCCAAACAAATGGCAAAAGATTTTTAGGGCAATGCGAAATGCAGCTAACACCGCATCCTATTCAAGTGGTATTTCAGGAATGGCGCAAATCGGAATGTTAGAATATAGACAGGCACTACCACTGGAAAGTAAAATAGGAACTTTTGGAAAATTTAGCTCAACTTATAGTGGCTTAGGTAAATTAACCAGAATAGGGGGTAACATTGGTAATATTGCGGCAGTAGGTGGAGTGTATTACGATTATAATGAGATGACTTCTGGGAATATTAGCCAAACGAGATTTGCATATAGAACTACCTCTACTTTTGCTTCAATAGGATCATCTATTGCTGTAGGCTCTACCTCTGGTGGTCCGTGGGGTGCCGCTTTGGGTGCTTTTATAGGTTTTACTTCTGTGGGTGCAGAAATATTCTATGATTGGTGGGATAGTAATATAACCCCACAAATAAATAGAAGTTTCCAGTTTAATTATAATGAAGTATTGAATGGGTTTAAATATTAAAATTGATTTTAAATGATATTGGAAATTAATCTAAAAAACCATTTCGAAGCTGCATTGTCTGTCTTTATACTCACTACAGGTTATTTATCTTTGCTTATTTATTTCAATTTCGATTTTGGAATTGTAATGATTTGTTCTATTGCTACTGATGCTACTTATTGAGAGTTGGTCATTCGACAAATGCCATCTCGCAGCGCTGCCGGCACATGGGGC
>JAPKFY010000087.1 GCA_026646335.1 Aequorivita sp.
GAGGGCATCGACCACCATCTCGGGCAACTGCCAGCGGCGCGCCAGCGCGGCCGTGACGCGGCTGTAGCAATAGCCAAAAATGCGCATCTCGACCTTGCAGCCACTTTGTATAAATCCTTGAATTGCTGTTTGAGAAATTCTTTTTGTTGTGAAAAATCAATAGTTATTTCTGAAATGGCTAGCGTGTGTTTGGTCATCAATTCGTGCTGCGGAAGGAACAGATCCTCGATTTTTACATTGAGTGCTTTCATCTTTTCCGAAAGCATTTTTGGGACCAAAAGCGCAGAATTCCGCAATAGCAATATTGGGAAAGGAACCTGAACCGCATCAAAATAATCCTTCAACTGAAACCAATACGCCAGCTCGCCACCGCCACCAATATAACAGAGATTAGGCAAAACCACTTCTTGATACAAGGGGCGCAATAACGCATTGGGCGAAAACCGCTCGGGATTTTCGTGCAGTTCTTTCAGTATTTCCTCTTTTGAAAAAGAGATATCGGTTTCATTTACAAAAAATCTAGCTTCCTTTTCAATAATTCGTTCCCGAAGGTTTTCTTTTAAATAGAAAAGATTTATTTCCCGCGGATGCACTTGCTCTGAAAAGCCTAAAGCAGTTAGCTTTTCAGTTGTTTCTGAAACTTTTTTAAAGCTGAGGTTTTCGGTCAGTTCCTTTTCCGCGTAAGGAATAAATTCTTTTTTGAGTTCAGGGTCGTTGCCGTCCACAATAACCAAACCGTATTCCCAAAACATCGAATTGGCGAGATAGCGCGTGGCATCGGCGAGATTGGTGTTTTTTTGGTAAGCTTCCGCAAAATAGGAAATCAATTTTTCGGCATTCTTTCCTGGGCCCAATTTCTTTTTGAGGATTTCTTTTACGTTTTTTAATCCTTCGGTTGAAAGTTCACCTACGGCACCTGAAGCATCCCGCTGCCATTCAATTTTACTGCCAAAAAGATTGAAGTAGTTTATTTCGTCAAAATCGTGGTCTTCCGTGGCCATCCAATATACAGGAACAAAATAATGCTTGGGGTATTCCTTGTTCAGCTGTTCGGCCAGGTTTATGGTTGAAAATATCTTGTATAGAAAATACAGCGGTCCCGTAAAAAGATTGAGTTGGTGCCCCGTAGTAACCGTAAAGGTACCAGATTCGCAGAGTAAATCTAAATTGCTCAGGGTAGTTTGCGAAAGAGTATTATTGCCATATTGAAACATAATCCGCTTTGCCAGCAAGCGTCTTTGCGCTAACGATAATTGGCTCCGTTTTTCTTCAAACTGGGGCCTAAAATTTTCTAGTTTAGGAAATCTATTGTAAAAAGTTGAAAGACTTGGGTTTTCATCCAGATAATCACAAATCATTTTAGTGAAATAACCTGTCTTTTTATAGGGAATGGAATGGGTTGGCATAGGAAGTTTAAAACGATTCGAACAAAAATACATTATAATTCAGAATTCAGAATTCTGAATTCTGAATTTGGTAAAACTTTAGTAGTTTTAGCCCTTTCTTTAAATAGCTTAAAATGACGCGCAATTTAACCTTATTCGTATTCCTTTTTCCATTCTTAATTTTCGCCCAACTGAAATCCCCATCCGAATTTTTGGGATATGAAATCGGCACTCAATTTTCCCGTCATGCCGATGTTGTTGGCTATTTTGAACACGTGGCAGCGAATAGTGGAATGGTGAAATATTCCGACTACGGAAAAACCAACGAACGCAGAAGGTTGACCTATGCCGTGATCTCTTCCGAAGAAAATCTGGGGAATCTTGAAAAAATACGCACCGATAATTTGAAAAGCATCGGAATCCTTCCCGGCAGTGCAACGCCCGATAAGGCAATCGTTTGGCTGAGCTATAACGTGCATGGCAACGAAACCAGTAGTAGCGAGGCTGCTATGAACACAATCTATAAATTGGTTACGGAACATGCGGATTGGCTAAAAAATACAATTGTAATTATAGATCCCGGCCTAAACCCAGACGGCCGCGACCGGTATGTAAATTGGTACAACCAAGTGAAAGCTTCGCCTTACAATTCTTCACAAGATGCCATTGAACACAACGAGCCTTGGCCCGGAGGCCGCGCCAATCACTATCTTTTTGATTTGAACCGCGACTGGATGTGGGCAAGCCAAGTGGAAACCCAACAGCGTTTAAAAATATATAACCAGTGGATGCCACAGGTACACGTGGATTTTCACGAGCAATCTATGAATAATCCCTATTATTTTGCACCTGCAGCGGAACCATTCCACGAAATTATCACGCCTTGGCAGCGTGAATTCCAAACAAAAATAGGAAAGAACAATGCCAAATATTTTGACAAAAACGGTTGGCTTTTCTTTACCCGAGAAAGTTTTGACTTGCTGTACCCCAGTTATGGCGATACCTATCCGCTTTATATGGGTGCCATCGGGATGACCTATGAACAGGCCGGTGGCGGAAGGGCCGGTTTGGGAGTTATCAATGATGACAACATTGAAGTGACTCTGGTGGATCGCATGGCGCATCATACTATTACGGGGCTTTCCACCGTTGAAATAGCTTCACAAAATAGTGGGGCACTACTTTCTGAATTTGGGAAATACTTCAAAAACGACAATCTAAAATATAAAAGCTTTGTTCTGAAAGGCAATTCCGATAATATAAAAGCACTTACCGACCTACTGGATATGCACGAAATAAAATACGGATACGGGTCTGGCGGAAGTGCAACCGGGTTTAATTATACTGAAAACAAAAAAGGCTCCGCGGATGCCAAAGGCGCTTTGGTGGTGAGCACCAACCAACCAAAAGGGAAAATGGTACAAGTACTTTTTGAGCCCAATGCCACACTGTCTACCCCAGTTACTTATGATATTACCGCCTGGAGTCTGCCGTATGCCTTCGGCTTAGAAGCTGTGGCTAGTACAACTTTGGTTGCGGCAAATAACACTACGCCAAGCACTGTTATTTCCAATTCACCTATGCCAAGTGCAGCGGGCTATATTGCCAAATGGAACAGTTTACAGGATGCGGAATTTCTTTCAGCATTATTACAGCATGATATAAAAGTCCGCTTTACTGAAAATGAACTCAGCTTTGGTGGAAATACTTTTGGTCGCGGGAGTTTGATTATTACACGAAGCGACAATAAAACCAATCCAGATTTCGACAGAGCCCTTATTCAAATAGCAAACCAAATGGGGCGGCAACTTTATGCCTCGCCAACCAGTTTTGCGGATAAACTGACAGATTTCGGCTCGCAATACGTGCATTTAATCAAAAACAAAAAAGTAGCAATACTTCAGGGAGAGGGTACTTATTCCCTAAATTACGGTGCGCTTTGGCACTTTTTTGAAACACAGTTGAAATATCCAATCACATCAATAAATACCGATGATGTGGGCAGCATACAATGGAGCGATTATGATGTGTTGATTCTTCCCGACGGAAATTACAAATCCATTTTAAACGAAGATACTTTTAAAACCCTTGAACAATGGATAAACAAGGGCGGAAAGGTAATTGCCATTGCCAATGCAGTAAACATTTTTGAGGGCAAGGAAGGCTTTGACCTTAAAAAGGGCAGTAGTGAAGAAGATGAAACCAAAAAAGATTCCCTCAACGTAGGAAATATGGTGCCCTACGCCCAACGCGAACTGGAAAGCACTAAAGATTTTATCACTGGCAGTATCTATAAAGTGACTATGGACAATACCCATCCGCTCGCATTTGGCTACGGCGATACCTATTACAGCTTAAAGCTGGGCAATGATTCCTATAAATTTCTAAACGATGGCTATAATGTAGGCTACCTAAAAGGCGAGCCTGAAAGCGTTTCCGGGTTTTCTGGGGAAACTGCAAAAGCTTCTTTAAAAAATACCATAGTTTTTGCCGAAGCGAAAAAGGGTAGGGGCAGTGTGGTCTATATGGTAGATGATGTTTCCTTCCGCTCCTTTTGGCACAATGGGAAACTGTTTTTGGCGAATGCAATCTTCTTTGTGAATACTGGAGGTAACCAGTAATTTTGGCTTAGTCGATAATTTTACTAGAAAGAACGCAAAGAAAACTCCGTGCACTTTGTGCCTTCTTTGTGTTCTTTGTGGTTTTTATAAGGTTGATTGTTGAAGAAATTTTAATCACTACTTCCCTGCTTTTTTGCAAGAGTTACCGAAACATCCTCCGTTTTAATCTCTGAAAGCAATACCAGTTTCCCGGCTTCAAAGAGCTCGTCAACCGTTTGCATATCTACCGATTCCCAAGGTTCCAGTTTGTAATTTTCGTAGTCTACAAACCGCAGACCGTTTACCACTCTTGGGTTATAAGCCTTTCTAAAACGGATGCCGCCTTTGTCTTTGTAAAATTTATAGGCGAAGTAATCCACAGTAAAACTATCCTGCGCTATCCAGTACATATATATGTCTTCGTGGTCCACACCGCCACCGTCTTGTGCAAAGGTCACTTTTATTTCGAAGTATTTCTTGCCGTCAATATCGGCTTCACCTACTAATTCCTTGTTTACTGCAGATGCGTTTAGGCCATAAGGCAACTGTACAAAATAATGCACAGAGTTTAACGAATTTGAATATTTACTGATAGTGGAATCGGGTAAAATTAGTTTCGTTCCATTTGCGAAGCGTTCAAAACTAGTATTGGTGAGTACATCCTGTGTTTCTCCCAAGGAATCTGTAATAGTTCGGGTTAGCTCAAAATTACCGTTTTCCCTTTGGCTGCTGTATTTAGTGTTGCGAAAAGTAAACTTTATTGTTGCGGTATCATATTTTTCTCCACCCGCAGTTTCAATGGCTTTGTCAATAATCTCTTGGGCGGTGAGTTGTTTTGGTTCTTGCTTGCAGGAAAATAGGACTAATAGAAAACCAATTAATGGGAGGATGCGCATAGTTTTGTTTTCTTCAAAGATACAAATGATGTTGATAAGAGGCGCTTAACTCACTTACATTTTGAACAATCAGGCTCCCCAATCAAGCTACCGTTTTCATCAAACTCATATTTGCAGCATAGGCTAAATTTTTCTTTTAGAATATCTTTTGAGCGCCGAATCCGTGCCTTTACATTTGCAAGACTGATAGCCAAAATTTTTGCTGCCTCATCCTGTTTCTTTCCCTTTATATAAACCAAATCAACGGTTTCTCTATATATGGGGGGCAGGTCATTTATAAATCTGTCAAAACAACAGTAGGCTTGGTTTTTTTCGGAAATGATTTCCTCCATTTCTTCAACTTGAGCTATATATTTTGATTCCTTTTTAAAATGATTGGCGATCTCGTTCCGCGCAATCTGAAAAACCCATGCTTTTATTTTTTCCTCCTCCTTGACCTGATTCAAGTTTTTGTGGATTTTGAGGAAAGCATTCTGAAAAATATCGTTTGCAGCGGTCTCGTGCTGTACTTTTTTTAAAATAAAAAAGTACAGTTCCTCGTTAAACTGCTCCCATATTTTTTGTGTTTCCATATTCAAAAATAAAACAAAGGTTGGCTTTTACACCAACCTTTATCATTTTAACAACAACTGCATTTAGCGCATTCACATCTTCCACAAGGACAGTTATTTTGCGAGCAGTCGTTGCAATTACACTTGGTACAATCACAGTTGGTACATTTACAAGTATTCATAATTACAGTTTTTTAATATTCATAGAGTAGACTTATAAATAGAGAAAAGGATACATTTTACTTGGTTTATCTTTCTGTTTGATTTGGAATAACTATTGAAAACATTCCGCTGGTGTTAATCAACATATTAAGAAGTTAATCCGTTTTATTTTTTCTCTTAATAAAACGTCCTCTAGGCCCATCACCCTCAAGAAGCACAATTTCGGAATGCAGGAACTGTGCAGCAGCTGCAGAATCTTTCACTTTGGAAGCAGAGCGCACTAACATTTCTGCTTCAAATGCAGTTAATACACTTGTCCTTATTCCAGCCTCTCGCCATTGCGATAAAGGCCTACATCCTCTTGAGATTGCTCTTGCCAACGCCAGTGCATCCAGCAGGGCTTGATTTGCTCCCTGTCCTTTAAACGGACTCATAGGGTGAGCCGCATCTCCAATCAGGGTCACTTGCCCCATTTTCTCCAACAATTCCGGTTCGAGCAATTCACGGTCATATACGGGATAGCCAGAAACCTGTGCTTCTTGGGTCGCCGCTAAAATTTGTGGAATGGGATCGTGCCACTGTGTTCTTCGGCACGCTTCTTTTTTTAGGGCTTGAGCACCTTGAGCACTCAAGGCGGTAGCCTCTTTTTCTGGCATAGGGAAGCTAAGTTGCCACATCACCGAGTCTGAGGTGTAAGGCATCACATAAATCCGTTCCTTGCCATTGGCGGTTTGGAATACCGTAGCCGAATCCAACAAAGAACTATCAAGACCTTCGAGATCCTTTAACGGGCAAATACCCAATATCACTATGCAGCCCAAGTAGCATAAAGGGGTATTGTCTTCACCAAGGAGCAAGCTCCGCATCGAACTGCGGATACCATCGGCGCCAACCACAAGGTCAGCCTTGGCGGGCTTTATTTCTCCATTTACTAGAAAACCCAGGGCAAAACCCTCACCTTCACCTTCCTTAAAATCCACTAACTGGTGCCCCCATTGCACAGCTTCATGTCCGCCTAGTTGCTCAAGAAGCGCTAGGCGCAAAGCCTGACGTGAAATATGCACATTTGTACGTTTTGAAAAGGTTTTGGCATCTGCATCCACCCACTTTCTCATGCCCCATTCCCCAATCACTTTCCCGTCTGTTGTGTGGACCACATGTCTTGTTGAAATCACCCCTTCTTCTAAAGATATAATACCCAAACCCTCGATTGCCTTACTTGCTTGTTGCAATGTAAGGCCATAGCCTTGGGATCGTTCATCAAAGCTGCTATCGCGCTCATAAAGTGTAAAAGGTATTCCGCGGTGCAAACAAGCCACAGCCAGCGCCACGCCACCTATCCCACCCCCAATAATAGCAAGATGTGGGTAGTTTTCTTTATCGGCTATAGGAGGGCTGGCAGCAGGAACCAACCCAGATCCGCTACAGTTTAAGCAGGAGTCTAAATGACCCCTTGGACGAACAGGAGCTGTGCCTTCGCCATTTGTTTTTTCAAATTGAGAGAGTGCATTTTGGTAGCGGAGTTTTACTTTCTTGCGGAGTCTCCGGCTTTTATAGCCGCCTCCCAGACATTCTTTGCAAATAGCCCAGCTAGCCACTTCCTTTTCCGTCTTTTTTACAGCTTCGGTATTTAAACTCATCTTGACTCCCTTCTATAAGAGAAAAGGTTGCCCATACATTTTATATTGGGGTTGATAGCGAAGAATTTATATTTTTCTGAATAGCCAAGGATTGGATGGAAGCGCATGGAATTTTAAATTTTGCCAAAGATACAAAGCTATATTTAATGCCTTGTTTTTTGTAAACTTTGCAATGATTCTGAAAATATATCTGCAAAAACTTTTTTTAAACTGAGTTAGAAGCTCCTTTTTAAAGTGAAATTACCATCCTAAAAAAACCATTCCTATACCACATATCGCAATGGATAGTCCTGAGATTGGGGTAACGTATTTTTCCAACCATTCGGTTTTTATAAAATTGAAACCGTAATACATCAATGATACCACAAGAATCATAGTTGAAACGGTTGTGAACAAAAATGTGCCAATTAATAAAAACATATTATATGAAGATTGTTCTACTGCGGGATAAGTGAGCAAAGGAAATAAGACTTCACATGGCCCTAGCAGAAAGATCAAAAAAAGAACCCATGGGGTCACTTTTTTCCGATTTGACGGGTAGGTCATTTGTTTGTGATCGTGCTCAAATACATAAACTGAACCATCGTCATAAACATCAAAATGTTTGTGCCTTTTCTCTTTGTACACCCCATAAAGGCCATATAATAAATACAGAATTCCAAAGATGAAAATAGCCCAACTGGCCAAACCACCTCTTATCTCATTTAATCCATCTATTTTGCCCAAGGAAAATCCAATGGCAGCTCCGCCTAAGGCCAATAACACGGAAGCCAATACATGTGCGGAACCACAAATGGCCGTCCACATCACAATTTTTGGCAGTTTCCATCCCTTTGTTTTCCCAATGGCTATAAAAGGAATGTAGTGGTCTGGTCCTGAAACTGTGTGCAATACACTTACTGAAATAGCCGTAACCAATAAAATACTTATTTCTGTCTCCATTTGATCAATTTACACTTACTCTCTGGTTAATTAAATAGTCTTCTTCCTTGCGTATTTGAGTGAATAGCTTATAAAGCTGCTCGCCTTCATTTCCCAGAATTCTGAGCACATAGGCGTTATCCATCACCTTGGATATTCCGTAAATGATGCCTTCCTCTTTGGAAAGTCTATTGGATATATTCTCCATCCGTTCTATAACATCAGTTTCAGGAGTTATAAAAAATAAGCTTCCTTGATGGGTGTACTCTTCGTATTGGCCGAATTCCTTAAGGTTTATCTCTTCGGGAACGATATAGAGATTGTCCTTGAAAATCAAAACATCCTCTTGATATATTTCCGTAATTGCGTGATGCTTTTTAAACTGAAACAACTCTTCTTCAGCCATATATTTACGGCCACAGGTTAATATTTCGCCCCACAATAATGTACTGCTGTTTTTTATATGAATTGTACTCTTAGCTGTATATCGTGCGCCTCTATGAGGAACCACTGGATGTGGTGCGTGACTAAAATAAGCACTTTCACCCACTGAAATATTCATATGTTGGTTAGTGCCTTTTTCAGAAACATAGATGCGTTGATACGATTGGGTCTGCAAATTCAAGGAAGATCCATCTATAACCTCAATATTGATATCGTAGAAGTCATCGTTTAGGATGCCGGGTGATGATGACATCACCATCATCTCCAACAATGGATTTTTTTTATTTTCCCGAACCTCAACCAAGTTAAACGGCGGCGTAAAATATACGTCCTTCAGTATCGTTTGCTCCCTTAATCCAGTTTTTAGGCTGTATTTCTCCATTATCTAAGTAGTTGGGGTTCTTTAGTTTGCTCTTCCACCAAAGCGTAACGCTTTATCCATTGGATAACACTGTCTAGGCCTTCATCAGTCATAAGGTTGGTAAAGACAAATGGTTCGCCATTTCGCATTCTGCGGGCATCGTCTTCCATGACCTTCAAATCGGCCTTTACATAGGGAGCCAAATCCTTTTTGTTGATCACCAATAAATCGGAACGCGTGATTCCAGGGCCACCTTTGCGGGGAATATCGGACCCTGCCGCTACGGAAATTACAAAGATTGTAACATCTGCAAGGTCTGGACTGAATGTCGCAGATAAATTATCACCGCCACTTTCAATAAAGATAATTTCTATATCACGATGTCTATTAACAAGTTCGTCAACCGCCTCAAGATTCATACTTGCATCTTCCCGAATAGCGGTATGAGGGCAGCCACCCGTTTCAACGCCTATAATTCTATTGGCATCCAGGGATGAATTTTTTTCAAGATATTTAGCGTCTTCTTTTGTATATATATCATTGGTTACAACACCAATGCTATAATCCTTTGCAATTCTTCTTGTTATTTTTTCTATCAAAGCTGTTTTGCCAGTACCTACTGGTCCTGCAACTCCAATTTTTATATATTTTCTTTCTTCCATTGTTATTGTTGTTGTTAAGACATGTATAATCTTGAATAGAGATGCTCGTGCTGCATACACTTTATGTCTAAAGCTGTATTGCAAACTCCAAGCATTTCGCTGTTTAGCTCCATTATTTCTGAAGTAATATCTTCAATTAGTCCTTGTACGTTATAAATTATTTGTTGACCGTCTGTTTGACCGAGCGGTACAAGTTTTACGGCATTAGTAACCATTGCTACAGCAGCGTTGTAAAGAAATGCACATGTAGATTTCTCCTTATCTATTTTTAAGAGTGAAGTTATTATTCCATAAATAACAGAATAGTGACCCTGCATCTCCTTTTGTTCAATGTGTTCGTTAATTTGATTTAAAAAAGGGTCAACTAATAACGCAGCATATATTTTTATAAGCCGAGTTCCTAATTTTTGGCTTGCTTCACGTACTTCTCGCGGTGCTTTTAAAGCTTGACATTCATTGTCCAGTTTTAGGATTTCATCCATGTTTTTTTCCACGGTGAATTCATAAGCTAATTTAACGGCTAAGGCATCATTGTACTTATAGTTGTTTTTCAGCATGCTTTCAACGAATTCTTGGGTAGAGGAGGCGTTCTTTACTAAATTTTGCTGAACGTAGGTTTCCAAACCGTTTGAGTGCGAAAATCCTCCAATGGGTAGAGTAGGGTCCGTTATATGGAGTATTTCAATAAGTGATCCCAATTCTGTAGGCTTGGTAGTGTTCTTGTTCATTTTCAATTTTCTTTTGTATATATACAGCTGTCTAAAAAATTAATTCCAGACAGCTGTAACTATTATTTAATCTACTCTTTGGTTGTTAATTCAAGAATTTTTGAAAAGAGAGAGCTTCCCGGTTTCCCGTGTTGATGAGGTTCTACGTTAGCCTTTAACATATTGAGTAATTTGCAATGGGTTTTTGTCACCTCATAGCCAGTAGCTATAAGGAGGCGTTCCAGCGGTTTTTCATAGGGAATAAGCACGTGGTCGTCTTGAATAAAAAGTGGCAAGTGTTTATTGCCTATTTCATAACAAACCGTTCCCATTTCGTAAATGGACCTTGGAGTTACTTGAATGGCATCACAAGGCAAGACATTTACGACCACAACCTTGTCAGAATCTTCATAAACGATATCGCCTTCCTTAAGCCGTGTTCCTTCCTTTAAAAATTTGATAACGACTTCTTGATTCCCTTCAGACCGCTTGCGCATAATGCGCTTAGTAGTCTCAAACCATTGCAAGTTTAGTACATATTTGGTCTTGTTGCCAATGGGATATGTTTCTACATTACCAATTATTTCTTTACAGATCATAGTTTTATTTTAACAATAAAAACTATTAAAAAAGAAAGTATAATTGCCCTAAAGGCACCACCTCAAGCGGCTCACAGCTAATGACTTTTCCATCAATAGTTACTTCATAATTTTCAGGATTTACCTCAATATTTGGGGAAGCACTGTTGTGGATCATATCCTTTTTACCAACGGTCCTACAACCTTTAACTGCTAACAGTTCCTTTTTAACACCGTATTTTTCTGTGATATTGTTGTCAATTCCCGCTTGAGAAACAAAAGTTACGGATGTTTTGTGAACAGCTCCGCCATAGGCTCCAAACATATTCCGCATTATAACTGGCTGTGGCGTAGGGATAGCCGCATTGGGGTCTCCCATTTTGCTTGCTGCAATCATACCGCCTTTTATTACCATTTCTGGTTTAGCGCCAAAGAACGCTGGTTTCCACAATACTAAATCTGCCATTTTACCAGGCTCTACAGAACCTACGTATTGAGCAATACCGTGGGAAAGTGCCGGATTAATAGTGTATTTGGCTACATATCTTTTAGCTCTAAAGTTGTCTGCTTCAATTTCTTTGTCCTCTTCCAAAAATCCCCGTTGCAATTTGTTTTTGTGAGCCACCTGCCAAGTTCTAGTAATAACTTCGCCAATTCTTCCCATTGCTTGCGAATCTGAACTTACCATACTAAAAATGCCTAAATCGTGAAGGATATCTTCTGCAGCCATCGTTTCTTTTCTGATTCTTGAATCTGCAAATGCCACATCCTCTGGGATGGATTTACTTAAGTGGTGACAAACCATTAACATGTCTAAATGCTCATCTACAGTATTGACAGTGTACGGCATCGTAGGATTGGTAGAACTTGGAAGCACATTTGGATGTGACGCAATTTTTATAATGTCAGGAGCGTGGCCACCACCCGCGCCTTCGGTATGAAAGGAGTGAATCGTTCTTCCGTCTATGGCCTTAATAGTGTCCTCCAAAAACCCAGCTTCGTTCAAGGTATCTGAATGTATGGCAATCTGAATGTCGTATTCATCGGCGACGGTAAGCGCTTTGTCTATTGCTGATGGAGTAGATCCCCAATCCTCATGAAGTTTAAGGCCAAGTGCCCCCGCTTCAATTTGCTCTCTCAAAGGTTCCAAAGTACTACAGTTTCCTTTTCCGAAAAATCCGAAATTCATTGGGAAATGGTCTGCAGACTGTATCATTTTCTCTAAAAACCAAGAACCAGCCGTAACTGTGGTGGCATTTGTGCCATCCGCAGGACCAGTACCACCACCTATCATAGTTGTTAAACCACTATATAAGGCATGCTCAATTTGCTGTGGACTGATATAATGGATGTGTGTATCTACACCTCCGGCTGTTAAAATATGACCTGCACCAGAATGAACTTCCGTGGATGCGCCTATAATCATATTTTTTGTAACCCCGTCCAAGGTATCAGGATTCCCAGCTTTACCTACACCTACGATTTTTCCGTCCTTAATACCTACATCTCCTTTTACAATACCCCAGTGATCGATCACGATTACGTTTAATATAACAAAATCAAGAACGCCTTCATCCCTTGTTTTGGTTGACGATTGAGCCATTCCGTCCCTTACGGTCTTTCCTCCACCAAAAGTACTTTCCTCACCATAATGGTCACTATTAAAGTCTTTTTCAATTTGAATAAAGAGTTCAGTGTCTCCCAAGCGTACTTTATCGCCTACCGTAGGTCCGTAAATATTCGCATATTTTATTCTATCTACTTTGAAACTCATGATTTTTTATTTTTAAAATTTTCAGATTCTATATTTTTCATCGCTTTCCCAAGACTTGCCTTTGAGGTTGTATCTCCTTGAGTTAGGTCGCTTCCACCATATAATATTCTACTTCCTTTAAAGTCTATTAGGTGTGCTTCGGTAGATTCGCCTGGCTCAAAACGCATTGCGGTTCCCGCCAAAATATCCAAGCGCTTTCCAAATGCTTTTTCACGATCGAAAGAAATCATTTTATTAACTTCAAAAAAATGATAATGAGACCCCACCTGTACAGGTCGATCCCCAGTATTGGTCATTTTTAGGGCAATGCTTTCTTGATCGGCATTACAAACTATCTTTTCTTTTTTTAAAATATATTCTCCTGGTATCATAGTTTCTGGGTTTTATTAACGAATAGGGTTGGTTACGGTTACCAACTTTGTTCCATCGGGAAAAGTGGCTTCAATCTGAACATCTGCAATCATTTCCGGAACACCTTCCATGACGTCTTCCCTTGTAAGAAAAGTGGCTCCTATTTGCATTAATTCTGCCACTCTCTTGCCATCCCTTGCCAATTCATGCAATCTTGCACTTATTAATGCAATGGATTCTGGATAATTTAATTTTAAGCCTCTTGCTTTTCGCTTTTCAGCAAGTTCGCCAGCTAAAAAAAGCATGAGTTTTTCTGTTTCTCTTGAGGTTAATTTCATAGTTGTCTAATTTTCTTCAATATATTAAAACTTATCTACTCTTTAAAATTTTTATTTTTCCCCTTGTCTTTTTTAATGCTTTCTTTCACTAAAAAAGACACAGAAAAAACTTGAATGATCGAATTAATAGATTCAAAAAAAAATTGCTTTTAAAAGAGCGCATGGTGTCGAGCACCGCCTTGTGCTCGGTCTTCACCGTGACGAGGTGCTTGCCCTTGCCCTGGTAGAAGAAGGCCGCGCCCTTGATGGCAAGGTTGTTCG
>JAPKFY010000088.1 GCA_026646335.1 Aequorivita sp.
AGATAAAAAGATTTGAGCAACTGGTGGTTTTTAAAAATTTTTCATATCATTAACACATGAAATCATAATTATTATACATTTGTATCTAATTATTAATTTATTTTTTATTTACAATGGAAGGAACAGTAAAGTTTTTTAACGAATCTAAAGGTTTTGGTTTTATCACTAATGATGACACCGGAAAAGACATTTTTGTACACGTAACCGGCTTAAACGGCGAAGCTCTTAACGAAGGTGACAAAGTAGAGTATGTTGAAGAAGAAGGAAGAAAAGGACGTGTTGCGGCTCAAGTTCGCGTAATTCACGACTAAAAGATATACGTTATGGATTTTAAAGGTCTTTCAGAAATGAAAGGCTTTTTTATTTAATTTAAATTCCTTTTCTCGATAAAGAACCGTTTTAGCAGTTGTGAGGCTTCCTCGGCCAGCACTCCACCAGTCATTTTTGTTTTAGGATGCAATTTAGTATTCAATGCTATACAACCGCGCTGTTCATCCCTTGCCCCATAAACTATTTTTGGGATTTGGCTCCAATATAAAGCACCGGCGCACATTTGGCAAGGCTCAATTGTTACGTAAAGTGTGCAATCAATCAAATATTTTCCTCCCAAATAATTTGCTGCGGCCGTAATGGCCTGCATTTCGGCGTGGGCGGTAACGTCGTTCAATGTTTCTGTTAGATTGTGTGCCCGAGCGATGATTTGATTGTTTATAACAATTACCGCTCCTATTGGTATTTCTCCTTTTTCATAAGCCGCTTCGGCCTCTTGGAGGGCTCGCATCATAAAATAGGTATCGTCGTAGGGTTTTATTATACTCAAGATTTCAGTTTTTTAATCAGAATTATAAAGAACGAAATTACGAATTAACAAATTAACGAATTCACCAATTAACAAATTCTCAATAACTGTATCTTTGCAGCGTGTCAGAAAATATCTTAACTACTATAAAATCCCCCGAAGACCTACGGAAAAATCCGAGGGAAAAACTGCCGCAATTGGCGCGGGAACTTCGCGAATTCATAATAAATATTGTGGCTGCCAAAGAAGGCCATCTGGGCGCAAGCCTGGGCGTGGTAGAGCTTACCATCGCGCTTCACTATGTGTTCAACACCCCAGATGATATATTAGTGTGGGATGTGGGCCACCAAGCGTACGGGCATAAAATACTGACGGGCAGAAAGGAAATATTTCATACAAACCGGCAGTTGGGCGGCATCAGCGGTTTTCCAAAACGCGACGAAAGTGTATATGATACTTTTGGAGTTGGCCATAGCAGTACCGCGATTTCTGCAGCCTTGGGGATGGCAATCGCTTCAAAATTAAAAGGGGAAATAAAAAAACAGCATATCGCCGTGGTTGGCGACGCTTCCATTGCCAGCGGAATGGCTTTTGAAGCCTTGAACCACGCTGGCGTAACAGATACAAATCTATTAGTTATTTTAAACGATAATGCTATTGGCATTGACCCGAGTGTGGGCGCATTAAAAAACTATTTTACCAAAGTGAAATTCAATGGGGCAAAAGATGCAGACAATATTTTTGAAGCATTAAACTTCAACTATTCGGGACCAATCGATGGCCATGATTTGAATCTGGTAATTTCAGAATTGGAAAGACTTAAAAATGTTCCGGGCCCGAAAGTGCTGCACGTAATTACAACCAAAGGCAAGGGTTTACGGCAAGCCGAAGAAAACCAAGTGGTGTATCACGCGCCCGGCAAATTTGATGCACTTACTGGCGATCTCGCGCCAAAAAACACTTCTGTTCAGCCTCCAAAATTTCAGGATGTATTCGGAAAAACTTTGGTTGAACTTGCTTCAAAAAACAAAAATATTATAGGTATTACTCCTGCAATGCCCACGGGAAGCTCCTTAAAGTTCATGATGGATACTTTCCCGGAAAGAGCATTTGACGTTGGCATAGCAGAACAGCATGCGGTTACTTTTGCGGCAGGTATGGCAACACAGGGATTTAAAGTGTTCTGTAATATTTATTCCACTTTTTTGCAGCGAGCTTACGATCAAGTTATTCACGATGTGTGCCTCCAAAAAATACCCGTAATTTTTTGTTTGGACCGTGCAGGGATTGTAGGTGAAGACGGCGCCACGCATCACGGTATTTTTGATTTGGCTTATTTAAACTGCATCCCAGACCTCATCATTTTTGCGCCCCGTAATGAAACGGAGCTGCGCAATATAATGTTTACAGCCCAGCAGGGTCTGGATTTGCCGATATTCATCCGTTATCCACGCGGAAGGGGAAAAATTTTAGACTGGCAGCAACCTTTTAACAAAATTGAAATCGGAAAAGCTGAGGTTTTAAAAGAAGGAAGCGAAATAGTTATCTTAACCATTGGAACAATTGCAGATAATGCTCTGAAAGCAATCGAAATGTTATCGGCTGCGCAACAGGAAAAAATTAGCTTGGTTGATATGCGTTTTTTAAAGCCTTTGGATGAAGCGCTTCTGCATCAAGTATTCAAAAAACACAAAACAATCATCACGCTTGAAGACGGAACAATTATAGGTGGTCTGGGAACTTCGGTTGCTGCTTTTGCTACTTCAAAAGGTTATAAAAACAAAATTGAAATTATAGGAATTCCAGACGTTTTCCCCGAACACGGTACCATTTCAGAGTTGCAGGAAATTGCAGGTATCTCTTCAGAAAAAATAAAACAAATCCTTCAAATAAATCTATAAAAAAAGAGGCTCTATCGAGCCTCTTTTTAATTTTAGAAATAATATCTAATCTTAGTTGATTATCAATTTAGTAGTCTGCGAACGCTCAGCACTGTCAATCTGCATCAAGTATATACCTGAAGTAAGTCCAGATGCATTGATGGTTGCGCTTTGGTGAAGTTCAATTGTTTGGTTGAACACCTTTCTGCCATTCATATCAAAAATAGAGATTGTAGCTTCTCCAACATCCACTCGAGATTGAATGCTAAGCTCTCCATTTGATGGATTTGGGTACACTATGAAATTGTTTTCATTAGTGCCAACATCAGAAATACCTAACTCACATCCTGCTGGAATATCAAAATTCTCAACACCATCAGATCTGCTATTGGTACTTCCTTGAGTAGCGTTTTCTCCAAGACCTCTCTTGGCAAAAGTACGCCAGATAAGACATCTGTTAACTCCTCCATAGAGAAGTTGGTCTGCCTGTAAGATAGCATCACGTCCATCCACAAATCCTGGGCTACAAGGTTGAAGTTTCATGCCGTCCATAACAAGTTGAAGTGCTATGTTATTACCCCCAGAACCGTTTTTAACATCTGGGTCAAACCCGTATCGGTCGATCAAATCCCATGTTAAATCCCAAAGCATTGTTGCCCAAACGGAGCCAACTCCGTGAGGAACTGCTTGGGTTTTAATACTATTGTATGTAAAATTGTTTACTGCGAAGTCTGTGTTGTAATATTTGGTTCTTAAACCTCTTCCACCAATTCCTTCTCCTAGTGCATAGGTACCTATACCACGGTAATCGTTTCTAGAGTCACCTGTCTTCATTGTTAATATCAATCCAAAATAATCACTCCAACCTTCGCCCATCTGCTCTTCATTTTGAAGACAGCCAGCTTGGCTAGGACCTCCAGTTAAACGGTTAGAAATACCGTGGCCGTATTCGTGAGCGATTATCACATTGTCAAGATCTCCATCTCTTTGGAAAGGATCATTTCCAGAACCGTCATTTTTTAAAGTTACGTTGATTGTATCTCCATTTTGAAGGGAAGTAATCAATGCATCTCCGTCTGATTGATATACCATAATGGCCGGTATTGTAATCCCAGATCCATTTCCTCCCATTGCAAGAGGATCTCCAGGAACGTCATTAACAACTATTACAGCTAAGGCACCCGCATTTTGGGCAGCAAGTGTTTTTACGTTGTAAGCACAAGTTCCTCTTTTGATTACCACAATTTTACCGTTCAAATCACCTCCATTAGTAACATTGTTACAACCGTCGTTCGGGTCACCAGCGTCATCCTCTATAACCACAAGATCTGCAGTTATAGGAGAAACTGGCAATGGTGGCGCAAAATTGGAGTCGGCTGCATAATAAACACCCGCCAACGGACCATTATTCACGGTAAGAAAAGTTCCCAATACTTTGCCTGGGGCATTCCAAAGGTACATTTGCATTCTCGGGGCACCGCCATCAGGTGGTGTTCCAAAGTTAGCGTTATTCATGCCGCTGCCATCTTGTGCGTCAGCAACAACAAAGTCATTTCCGTTACCAGGATTGCCATAATTATTTTTTTGGAAGTTTCCACTTGCCTCATCAAAACCGTAATGGTACAGAATGTCGTGCATCATATTGTTCATATAGAACAAATTGGTAATCGCTCCATCCAAAAAGTTAACTGGGGTCTGTGGAAGGTTAAAAGGAAAATCAAAAGTAAGTGTTGGACCACCTTCAGCGGTATCACCATTACCATTGTTCCCGTTTCGGTCTTCATTTGCCAAAACATTGTTCCCCTTAGTATCGGTAAAGTCTGCGCCGGCAATACCATCCCAATCATGCCATCCAAACGGGGAAGCTGTTGGGTCAGAAGGATCAGAAACAATCTGGTCTGCTCCATCGTTAGGGGCAATTAGTGGTAAAGGAAAAACACGATAGGAAGAACCATCGCCAAGCGTACGGCTTGAATGGTTTACTTTATTATTTGAGAAAAGCATACTCTCTGAATTGGTGTGGGAATGTGAACCTTCAAAATTACAGCTCACTACCCAATCATCGGTATCCAATAGATTGCCAGTAAGGGCGTCAATACGAACACTGTAATAATGTGAGGCATCTAAAAGAGAGATACTCAAATCCCAAGCTAGTTTTAAGGCACCCGTTTCATCCATTTTTTGATAAACAAGTTCTACTGGGATGTTTTCCAGAGAAATGCCACCGTTGGAAAAAATGTAGCTGTTATCTGAAACCGTTTCCAATAGATTAAGATTTGAAGGATTATCCAGACCAAGCCAGTTTGCGGCTTTTGATATTGCCATTACTGCAGAAATAGATGGCGAAGTGCTGTTTACTTTTGCAGCGGCATTTTCAGTAAAAGAAAGTTTGGCACTTACCACTGCTCCATCTTTTATAAGGAATGGAGAAACGGAATTGAACAATTTAATGCCTTGGTGGCGTTGTTCCACATAAACATTTGTAGCCTGCATGCTTTTTGAGAAACTTTGCGAAGCAATCGAAATGTCCGAAATATCCTGCTGCTGTAGCGAATACTGTGTTCGGTTTTGTTGAAGGTACGATTTTATCACGCTGCTGTAATCCTGTGCAAAGGAGACGTTTACAGCAAAAATGATAAATAAGTAAAGAACTTTTTTCATAAGATAAAAATTAAGTTTTTAGGTGATTACGATCAGAAATGATTGACCAAAAAAAATATTGATTTAAAATTTCCAAAAATAGAATTTATAAAAATATCATAAAATTGGAGATTAAGCCTCATTTAATCCAATTTTTAACACTTTTGGACGCAACGCCCAGTTTTTTCTACAAATTTCCTTTTGCTTTCTGAAAAATTTGAAGCGCATTTCCATCTGTCAATCGGGAAATATAGCTACAGCACTCCATTAAATATTGGTAACCCGATTGATTTCTGGAAAGTTCACCTTCATACATCCGCAATAACAGTTTATCGTAATGGCGTGCTTTCCCATTTTGATGGTTTTCATATGCTGTCGTGAAGGCATCAAGCAAAGTTGATAATATAGTGTAACCGGCTATTTCCTTTTCCATCACTTCTTTACTTTGGTACACTTTTTCAATGCTTATTTTTATAATATCATCGATTTGGGCCTTGTACTGGCTTTTGTCCAATAATGCTTCGGAAAAAGTGCCTTTCAAAATTTCTTCCTCGTTGTCTATAAAGATAGTCGCGGCTTCAGATAGCAACGTATTTATGGCAAGCGATCGCAGATATGCCAATCTATCCTGTGGGGTTTTTAATCTGGAATAGACGTCTTTTTTTAAATTGTTGCGAACCAAATTGATTAAATACTCCAGCGCTATTTCTTCTTCAATCAAACCTAGATTGATGCCATCTTCAAAATCAATTATTGTGTAGCAAATATCATCGGCAGCTTCAACGAGAAACGTAAGCGGATGGCGTGCAAAGCCATTATTGCCTCTATTTAAAAGACCGAGTTCAGAAACCACTTCATTAAAAAAATCTGTTTCACTTTGAAAAACGCCGAATTTTTTATCGGCAACGTGCGGCGTGGGTTTTTTGGGAAGGGACTGTTTAGGGTATTTCATAAAAGCGCCTAAAGTAGCGTATGTGAGCCGCAGCCCACCTTCCATACCGTTTTTAGATTCCGTCAATATTTTAAAACCGTTGGCATTTCCTTCAAAATCTACCAAATCCTGATATTCTTTTTCGGTAAGTTGATTTTTAAAGCGCTGGCCTTTTCCGTTCAGGAAATAATCGCCGATGGCTTTTTCTCCACTGTGTCCAAAAGGTGGATTGCCAATATCGTGTGCCAAAGCGGCCGCAGCCACAATAGCCCCAAAATCGTTGAATTGATAGCCGTGCACAGTTTGCAACTGTGGGTGTTTTTTCAAAAGTTCCTTACCAACGATTCTTCCCAACGAGCGGCCTACTACAGAAACTTCCAGACTATGCGTCAATCGTGTGTGGACGAATGAAGTTTTTGACAGTGGGATAACCTGCGTTTTGTCCTGCAAACTTCTAAAAGAGGATGAAAAAATTACACGGTCGTAATCCACTTCAAAGCCCAAGCGGGTTTCGTTTTCCTCTATGCGCAAACGTTTGTTTTTGTCGCCATGCTTTCTAAGGGAAAGCAGTTGTTCCCATTGCATCATAATCGTAAAAATTTTGAAGGCAAGATACTATTTTCAAAAGGCAAAGCAAGAATATTTTTTTTTCGGTTTCCACTTAACGTTTAGCTAACCCTAAAATGATCTATTGATAACTTCATTTTAACACAGACATGACATAAGAGGGGCATCTTTGCCACAAGAAATTAATCTATAAAAATTAATATGAAACCAATGAAAAAATTCTTTTTATCAGTGATAACCTTAACTGCTCTTTCAATTTCTTTAAGCTGCAGCAGTGATGATGATGGGCCAATTATTCCCATTGATGACGAACCTGTAAACAACAGACTTTCAGGTCAGATAACATCAGACATGACCTTAACCAATGATATTATTTGGGAATTGGATGGTCGTGTAACAGTTACTTCAGGTGCTACATTAACTATTAATGAAGGCACTATTATTAAAGGTCTAGCTGGTCAAGAAGCTAGTGCGGCTGTACTTATTATTGCAAGAGGTGCGAAAATTGAAGCCAATGGAACCGCAAGTAAGCCAATTATATTCACCTCTATTGCAGACAATATAGGTTTAGGTCAAACCTCAGGAAGTAATCTTACCGAAAATGATCGTGGTCTTTGGGGTGGCGTTATTGTGCTAGGAAGAGCAAAAGCTTCTTTAGCTGGAGACGCTCTTGAAAACCAAATTGAGGGCATTCCTGCAAGTGACACAAACGGTCTTTACGGAGGCACTAATGACGCTGATGATTCTGGTTCTATAAATTACATTTCTATACGCCACGGAGGCACTTCAATTGGTGATGGTAATGAAATTAACGGACTTACTCTAGGAGGTGTTGGAACAGGAACTGTTATTTCTAACGTTGAGGTAGTTGCCAATGTTGATGATGGAATTGAGTGGTTTGGAGGATCAGTTAATGTTTCAAACGCAATAGTTTGGGCTTGTGGTGATGATGCAATTGATATTGACGAGGCTTATTCTGGTACAATTACAAATTCACTAGCAATTTTAGGAGACATTTCAGACCACGCATTGGAAATTGATGGCCCAGCTGGATCTTTGGAAGGCAGGTTCACACTTGATGGTATCACTTTAATGGGCAATGCCACTACAGAGAATGGAGAATATGCAGATTTACGTGATAGAGCTATGGGTTCATTAAACAATATATATGTTGTAGGTTTTAAAGCAAGCTCTGATGTAGAACTTGACAATAATGGGGTAGCACAAAATTTCCTAGATGGAAAGTTAACATTTTCAAACTGGACTGTGAATTTACCAGCTGGTGTTTCTAATGCAAACGAAATATTTGTTGAAAAAACAGGAACTGGAGAAAGTGCAATAATTGTTGACCCAACATTTACAGAGAGAGCTTCATCTTGGGCATCTTCCGGAAATACAGGTGGTGCCAATCTTTCAGTATTCTCTTGGAGCTTTGCAAAATCTAAAGGAGCCTTTTAAAAAATTTGAATTCTCATTTAACTTGTTTTAAATCAATTAGCAATTTGCTCGTCTTCCAAAAGAAGACGGGCAAATTTTATAAATATATATTTATGAAAAATATTTTTCCGTTGCTTGTAGCAATGTTAGTATTTCAATTTTCCTTTTCCCAAACAGGTGTTGTTACGGGGGTTATTAATGATGGTGAATATAATGATGTGCTGCCATTTGCAAACGTTATTGTAAAAGGGACACAAACAGGAACAACCTCAGATTTTGACGGTAAGTACAACTTAAAATTAGAAGCTGGAACTTATACACTTGTATTTTCATTTGTAGGTTATCAAACAAAAGAAATTACTGAAGTTATAATTACCTCAGACCAAACCACAACTGTAGACGTTACTTTGAATGCTTCGGCTGGTCAACTTGATGAAGTAGTGGTAACAACTTCAGCAAGGCAAAATACAGAAGCTTCCGTTTTAAGTATTCAGAAAAACTCAATTAGCCTAATGGACGGACTATCTTTGGAAAGCATAAAAAAAACAGGTGCAAGCGATGTGGCATCGGCAGTTCAAAATGTTCCCGGAGTTTCTGTGCAGGGCGGAAAATATGTTTATGTAAGAGGTTTGGGCGATAGATATACCAAATCTATCCTTAATGGCATGGAAGTGCCGGGACTAGATCCAGACCGAAATACGTTGCAATTAGATATATTTCCTTCACAAATTTTAGAAAATGTCTTGGTCACAAAATCAGCAACAGCAGAATATCCAGCAGATTTTACAGGTGGTGTTATCAACATTGTTACCAAAGACATTCCTAGCAGAGCCGAATATAGCGTTTCAGTGGGGGCAGCTTACAATTCTGATTTTCACTTTAAGGACAATTACTTAACAGGAGATAAAAGCAGTACAGATTTTTTAGGTTTTGACGACGGCCTTAGGGACAATCCAATACCACAGGCCCAAATAATCCCTCTACCCCAACAAAACGGGGAAGTGGTAAGTACATTAACACAGCGTTTCAATCCAATAATGGCTGCTAAGAGAGAACAAAGTTTTATGAATTATAATTTTGCCCTAACAGCAGGAGACCAGTTTGAAGTTGGTAAAAATAGATTGGGGTTTTTAGCATCTGTTTCATACAGAAATGAGACTAAATATTATGATGAATATATTAATGGACAAATTTACAGAAAGGATGAGTCAGACAAATCTAATTTCAATCTTCTTGCAGATCGCACACAATTAGGGGAATTAGGGAATAATTCGGTATTAATTAGCGGATTGGCGGGAATTACATTTAAGACAGATAAATCAAAATATCAATTTAATGTACTTCATATTCAGAATGGAGAATCTGAAGCAGGGATCTTTAGATTGGATAATTTTATAATTAGCAGTAACAGTATAAAGAAAGACAATTTAACATACGTGGAAAGATCTATTACCAATGGTCTTTTAAAAGGTGAGCATACCTTTGGAGGTGATAATGATTGGAATTTAGAATGGAATTTATCCCCTTCGCTTGCTAGGGTTTATGACAAAGATTTCCGTACCACTCCATTTAGGGTTACAATAAATCCAAATACCAATGAGGAAACATACACTATTGAGCCAAGCGAATCTGGTGATGCGTCACGGTTTTTCCGCTCATTGGAAGAATTGGATCTTGCCGGTAAAATTGATCTTGAAAAAGAACATACCCTTTTTGGTTTTGATGCTAAAACCAAAATTGGCGTGGCATACACTTACAAAAAAAGAGATTTTGATGTAATTAAGTATTCATTACCATTACTTAACTTTTCTAGCGCAACATTAGAAGGAGACCCAAATCAATTATTGGTTCCTGAAAATATTTTCAATCCAATTACAAATAGTGGAACCTACGTGCGCCAAGATTCTAATGATTCTGACTCCTACAGTTCAAATATCAACATTGCGGCTGGTTATATTTCGGAAGAGTTTAAAATTGCATCTTGGATGAATGCAGTTTTGGGTGTGAGATATGAAAAATTCGATTTAATCTACACAGGCGAAAGGCAGGATGGAGCAAGACTGGTAGATGCCAAAGTATTGGAAAAATCTGACTTTTTTCCTTCTGCCAATCTTATATTTGACTTGAATGAAGATGGAAATAAAAAAATACGTACTTCATATTCGCGCACAACCGCTAGACCTTCATTTAAAGAAGCGTCACTTGCCGAAATTTTTGACCCAATAAGCAGCACTACCTTTATTGGCAATATTAACTTGCAGCCAACCTATATAAATAATTTTGATTTAAGATACGAGCAGTACGGCGAATCTGGCGACTTTTTTGCAGTAAGCGGTTTCTTCAAGTCCTTCAATGACCCTATCGAACTCTCATTTATTAGAAGAGCATATGGCCAATATACTCCATTGAATTTAGGTGATGCAACCGTTTTTGGAGGGGAACTTGAAGTAAGAAAAAATCTTGGGTTTATTAATGGTTTGGAGAATATTGACTTTAACCTTAATTTTTCACTTATTGAATCTCAACAAGAGTACAGTGAGGATGAACGCGAAGGAAGGTTAGACAACTTAAGAACCGGGGAGACTCTTGATAACTATAGACCGCTACAGGGGCAAAGTCCTTATTTAATAAATGTTGGATTAAATTATAAAGAAGAAATGTCTGGATGGCAGGGAGGAATATTTTACAACACCCAAGGCAAAACCTTACAGATTGTAGGTGCTGGCGATGTGGCTGATGTGTATACACTGCCTTTTCACAATGTTAAATTAAACATATCAAAAGCATTTGGCAAAAACAAAAATTCTACTTTATCGTTAAAGTTTGATAATCTACTTGATGATGATATTGAAAGTGTTTACCAATCCTATGGAGCAGAAGATCAAATTTATTCAAAATGGAATCCAGGCCAAGAAATTAGCTTAGGGTACTCCATTAAATTTTAAAAAACCTATAGCTTTATATAAAAAACCCTGACTTAAATAGTCAGGGTTTTTTTTAATAAAGAATAGAATTAGATTTTAATTAGATACAATTTGTGTATTGTCAGATTTCCATGTTACGACTTTAGAAATACGGGCATCCATATATGAAACTTCCTTTATACCTTCCTTAGTAAAGAAATACCAAGTACCTACTTTCTCACCATTATTATATTCCGCAACGGCAGTTTTATTTCCGTTAATGTCATAACTTACCCATTCTCCGGTAAGTTTGTTTTCCTTATTGTAGAAACCTGTTTGTGCTACCATACCATTTTCGTGATAGATTGTAGCTTCAATAACATCGCCATCTAATACATAAGTGTTATTAGCTTTTTCCTGCCCTGTTGAAACAGAGGTTAAAAAAACAATTGCCAAAATTGTGATAATATTTTTCATAATTGATGGTCGCCTCGGACGCTCGGTACGATCCCGGCATCGACGGCAGGGTCGGCATCGACCCCGAGAGCATGATGCTCGTCGGCGTCGCGGGCGGCGGCCGCCTGCTCGGGCTGCTGCAGCTGATCAATCGTCGCGATCAATCGCAGTTCAGCCGCGCCGACGCCAACGTGATGACCTACGTCGCGGGCAAGCTCGGCGAGTTCCTGCTCGAGGCGCGCATGCGCGGGGACGAGCGTCCTCGCGGCTGAGCCGCGCTCGGAGAGGCTGTCGCTACATCGGGCGGAGCCGCTGAGGAATGCAGGAGATCAGGAATTTTTCCTGCCGTTCCGGCCTTCCTCAGCGTTTTTCGACGGCCTCTCAGCGCTGCGCGAGCAGCGCGCGGATCTCGCGCTCGTAGACGGGAGCGTCGCTCGCTCGGAACCCGCCGTGCACGTGCCGCACGACGCCGCTCCGGTCGATGATGTAGCTCGACGGCATGCGCGGCGGCCGGTAGCGGCCCGCGACCTGCTGCCCGCCGTCGTGCACGATGGGGAAGCTCACGCGGTGGCGGCCGAGGAAGGTGCGCGCGTTGGCCACGTCGCGGTCGATGGAGACGCCGACGACGGTGAAGCCCTGCCCGCGGTACTGCGTGTAGAGGCGCTCGAGCACGGGCATCTCCTGCGCGCACGGCTCGCACCAGGAGGCCCAGAAGTCGACCAGGACGACCTTGCCCCGAAGGGAGGCCATGGTGACCTCGCGCCCGTTGAGGTCGCGCAGGCCGATCTCGGGGGCGCGCTCTCCGGCCTCGAGGGCGAGCGCGCTCGTGGCGAGGAGGGCCGCGCTGGCCACGACGGCGGCCGCGCCCAGCCCCGCGTTACGGATGCTTCGGCTCATGCGCGCCTTCGACGCGCCGCTCGCGTTCGGATTCATTCGTCCAGCTCCTCGCGGATGTAGGCGGGCAGCGCGCTCGGCGGCTCCCGGAACTCCCGCCCGTTCACGAAGAACGAGGGCGTGCCCTCGACGCCGACGCGCTGGCCCTCCGCCTTGTCGCGCTCGATGCGCCGCTGCGTCTCCGCGGACGCCATGTCCGCGCGGAAGCGCTCCACGTCGAGGCCGAGCTGCTCGGCGTACGCGTCGAGGTCCTCGTCCTCGAGCTGCCGCTGGTGCTCGAAGAGCAGGTCGTGCATCTCCCAAAACTTGCCCTGGTTGCCGGCCGCGACCGCGGCCCGCGCCGCCGGCATCGCGCGCGGGTGCGCGCTCAGCGGGAAGTGCTTGAACACGAGCCGCACGCGCCCCTCGAAGTCGCTCATCACCTGCGAGAGGATCGGGTGCGCGCGCCCGCAGTAGGGGCACTCGAAGTCGCTGAACTCGACGATCGTCACCTGCGCCATCGGCGAGCCGGTGAGCGTGGGTCGCTGCGTGGCCGAGGAGCGCTCCTGCCGCCGCTGCGTGCCGGCGGCGCGCTACCTGGTGCGCCTGATCGGCGAGGGCTACGAGCGGCAGGAGATCGAGGAGCACTACCAGGCGCGCT
>JAPKFY010000089.1 GCA_026646335.1 Aequorivita sp.
AATAACAGTTTTGAAGTTTGAAACTTAACCTTTATATTTCAATGGCAAATACACTACACTTTTGGTTTCAAAAAAATCTTCTTCAAAATAATCTCTCAACGGAAAAACAACAGCATTTTTATAAACTTTTAATTCTTCAGTAAGATCGCCTCCTTTTAAGTAAAGAATTCCGTTTTTCCGATCATGAAGGCTTTTTTTGGCAATCTTATCATTAACCCAATGTACAAAAGTATCCATTTCTGCCACAGCGCGGCTTACTATAAAATCATATTTGCCGGAAACGCTTTCAACACGGGCATTTGTAGCTTTCACGTTTTTAAGTTGTAATCCTTCAACTACCTCTTGCACAACCTTAATTTTTTTGCCAATACTATCTACAAGGTGGAAATGTACCTCTGGATAAAGAATTGCCAATGGAATACCGGGAAATCCACCACCGGTACCTACGTCCAAAATTTTTGAACCTGGAAGGAATGGCTGTATTTTTGAAATTCCGAGGGAATGTAGAACATGGCGTAGATAAAGCTCGTCAATATCCTTTCGGGAAACGACGTTTATTTTCAAGTTCCAGTCTTCGTAAAGCTCCTGCAACATCTGAAATTGACTTTTTTGACTATCAGTAAGTTGTGGAAAATATTTCGATATCAGTTCCATAATTTCATTTAGGAGGCAAAAGTATGGTATCTTTGCGAAAATTATGATTTTGAAACCACAGATTTCCATAAAAGATAATTATTTTTGTGGTTTACCACATAACGATCTTCAATTAAACAATTCATTTTGACATACAAAAATCTAAATTTCTCACGAGTTGACAGTGCTAAATTTTTTAGAACTCTAAACAAACGCGTCAATGATTATTTCAAGGACAACAACATTGCTCGAACTGGCAACTGGAAACTACACCTGAAAACAATCATTATGTTTTCAATATATCTTACCCCCTATTTTTTGTTGTTAACGCTCGATCTTCCTGGCTGGGTGCAATTACTATTTACCATTGTTATGGGGGTGGGAATGGCCGGTGTGGGCATGAACGTAATGCACGACGCAAACCACGGTTCCTATTCTTCCAAAAAATGGGTAAATAAAGTAATGGGAAGCAGCATGTATATTCTTGCTGGAAATGTTTATAACTGGCAAGTTCAACACAATGTTTTGCACCACACCTATACAAACATTCACGGTCACGACGAAGACTTGGAGGCCGGAAGAATTCTCCGCTTTTCACAACATTCAAAATGGCACAAGTTCCATAAATTCCAACATTGGTACAGCCTTTTCTTTTATGGCCTATTGACTTTCAACTGGGTGCTTACCACAGACTTTTCTCAGACCAAAAGATATTTGGCCCGCAAACTTTCGTACGGAAAAATGCCCAAACCAGTTACTCAATGGAGTATTTTGGTAATAACAAAAATGATATATATATCACTGTGGATTGTGATTCCCATTCTATTTTTCAATATTGTTTGGTGGAAAATTTTATTAGGCTTCTTTATAATGCATTATGTTGCAGGGCTAATTTTGAGTGTTGTTTTTCAACTTGCACACGTAGTTGAAGATACCGAAATTATGCTGCCAGATGAAAGCGGCACTATGAAAAACACTTGGGCAATCCATCAATTATTTACCACCGTAAATTTTTCTACCAATAATAGAATTGTGAACTGGTACACAGGGGGGTTAAACCATCAAGTTGAGCATCATATTTTTCCGAACATCAGCCACATACACTATAAAAATATTTCAAAAATTTTAAAAAGCACAACCAAAGAATTTAACTTACCCTATAAAGAATATAAAACTACACGCCTAGCGTTAATTGCACATTTCCGACACCTAAAACAAATGGGGCTAAAGCCTACGGTATCTGCTTAATAATTATGGACAACAGACTTTCAAAACGAGTAAACGAGATGGCCACCTCGGCCACGCTGGCAATGGCTGCCAAGACAAGAGAATTAAAAGAACAAGGAAAAGACATTATTGGTTTAAGTCTTGGAGAGCCAGACTTTCCGGTTCCAGAATATATTAAGGAATCTGCAATTCAAGCAATTAAAGACAACTTCCACTCCTACACTCCCGTGGATGGTTATGGCGATTTAAAAAAAGCTATTATCACCAAATTCAAAAGAGATAATAACCTTGAATACAAGCCTTCGCAAATAGTTGTATCAACAGGCGCTAAGCAGTCTTTGGCCAATTTGATGATGGTACTCTTAGACGAGGGTGATGAGGTTTTGTTGCCAGCTCCCTACTGGGTAAGTTATGCAGACCAATGCAAAGTTGCGGGAGGCATTCCCAAAGAAATTCCAACTTCAATTGAAACTGATTTTAAAGTAACCGCAGAAGCATTGGAAGCTGCCATTACGCCAAAAACAAAAATGATTATTTATAGCTCCCCTTGCAACCCGAGTGGTTCTGTTTATAGCAAAAAGGAACTTAGGAAATTGGCAGATGTTTTGGTTAAATATCCTGAGATTATAGTTATTAGCGATGAAATTTACGAGCACATCAACTTTACCGGAAACCACGCTTCCATGGCTGAATTTGAGGATATGTACGACCGAACTGTGGTTGTGAACGGTGTATCCAAAGCTTTCTCAATGACGGGATGGCGCATAGGGTATATTGGTGGCCCCGAATGGATAGCCCGTGCTTGCGACAAAATGCAAGGTCAAGTAACCAGCGGCGCAAACTGTATTGCACAAAGAGCGACCATAACAGCTTTGGAAAGTCCGCCGAGCAAAATAAAATTTATGGTTGATGCTTTTAAGGAAAGAAGAAGTTTGATTCTGAATTTACTTTCTGAAATTGAAGGTTTTAAAACCAATAAACCCGAAGGTGCTTTTTATGTTTTCCCAGATATTTCCTATTTCTTCGGGAAAACGCTGCGCGGAAAAAACATCAATACCGCTTCAGATTTTTCATTATATCTTTTGGAAGAAGCCAAAGTGGCCACTGTTACGGGTGAAGCCTTTGGCGACCCAAACTGCATTCGTTTATCTTATGCGGCTTCCGAAGCTGATATTAAAGAAGCTATGCAACGAATTAAAGAAGCTTTAAATTAGTAAATACAATCAAGACGGAAATTAGATTTGGTTAAAATCGACAAAATTTATTTTCATTCTCTATTTTATCTCTATTTTAGGCACTTATATATTTTTTAACTCAAAACAACACCCTTAACAATGAAAACTAAGATTACATTAATTCTACTTTTCTTCGCTTTTGTCTTTCAAGGACAGGCTCAAGAAAAAACAAAAGCTACTTATGTTGGCACAGTAGGTTCTATGGTACATGTACCATCCATAGCCTCTCAGACCAATTTGGTTCCAGCAAGAGTGAAAGAACAAGTAATGCAAGACGGAAGAGCTTCAAAAAACTTGATTGTACCCGGAAAAGATCCTCAGATTGAAGATGATTATTTTGTTAGAAACCCAGATAAAATGGAACAAGTTCTTAGCGGAAGGGCTCCTATTTTGGTCTTTGATGCCGCAGCTTCAAGTTCACAACCCACAGATCCTTCCATAGGTGTTGGGCCTAACCACGTTGTAGTAGTATTCAACACAGGCTTTCGAATTTTTGATAAAAGCGGAAATCCGTTAACTGGTCAAATTAGTCCAAACCCAACTATTTTTCCAAATGGCGGTTGCTGCGACCTTACTATATCGTACGACAATGCTGCAGATAGATTCGTAATGACTTTCTTGGGAAATGGCGCACAAGTAGCCGTTTCCGATGGTCCAGATCCAGTGAATGATGGCTGGTATACTTACAATATTCCACAAATTAATGACTATCAAAAACTTTCTGTTTGGAGCGATGGTTATTATATGACAGACAATACTTCTGCTACTAACAAAATTTACGCAATGGAACGCACCAAAATGCTTGCTGGTGACCCAACCGCACAAATAATTGGGTTCCCCCTTCCAGGAATAGTAACTAGCGGTTTTTACAGCCCACAAGCACTAAACGTAAGCAATAACAACTTGCCAGCAGCTGGTGGTTTACCAATTATCTATTTGCAAGATGATGCTTGGTCTGGCGTTTCGCAGGATCACGTAAAACTTTGGACTGTAGATGTTAACTGGGTAAGCCCAGGAAGCTCTACGATTTCTGCTCCTGTTGAATTGACCACAACTCCATTCATTTCAGTATTTGACGGCGGAAGTTTTTCAAACTTAGCTCAACCTGGGGGTGGTGCAGATATTGACGCACTACAAGCAACTATTATGAACCAAGCACAGTTCAGAAAATTTGGAGGGCACAACTCTGCGCTTTTCAACTTTGTTGTCGATACTGATGCTTCAAGCGGGGAGCTTGCGGGAGTACGCTGGTTTGAACTTCGCCAAGCTGCCGACGGACAGCCCTGGTCTATTTACCAAGAAGGAACCTATACCTCTCCTGATGGAAAACACGCTTGGCATGCAAGCATGATGATGGACTTGCAAGGAAATATTGGGATGGGCTACACTGCTATGGCAGGCCCAACTACTCCAGATCCAACCACAAAACGCGTTAGCTCCTATTATACTGGACGCTACGCGAACGATCCTTTAAACACTATGACCATCGCAGAAGAATTGATAGCCGCTGGTAATGCCAACATTCCCGGCCTGCGATATGGCGATTACAGCAAGATTGACATAGATCCTTCAAACGACAAACAATTTTGGTTTGACAATGAATATATGAACAACGGACGGAAAAATGTGGTGGGTGTGTTCCAAATTGCACCAAACTTCACCAATGATGTTGGAGTAGTAAGCATTGACTCACCAATTACTGGAACGCTTTCAAACAGTGAAACCGTTACCGTTACAATTTTCAACTATGGACAAAGCAGTGCTTCAAACTTTCCAGTAACCTTCCAAGTAGATGGAGGCGCAGTAGTTTCAGAGACTTTTACCGGAACAATAGCTTCTGCTGCAACGGCTCAATATACTTTTACTGCAACAGCAAATATGGGCACTGTAGGGCAAACCTATTCCATTACATCTGAAACCAATTTGGTTGGCGATGAAGACACCTCAAACGATGGCCGTACAAAATCTGTTACTTATTTGCAGCCAAATGATATTGGCGTAAGCGCAATTACAGCTCCAGTTTCAGGAACTGACCTAACAGCTGCAGAAAATATTGTGGTTACTATTAACAACTTTGGAGGCGAGCCGAAATCGAATTTTGATGTTTCATATGACTTGGACGGAACAGTTGTTACAGAAGTAGTTGCTGGGCCATTGGCCGGAAATACATCAATGTCTTACACCTTTACACAAACTGGAGATTTTTCTGCTCTTGGAAATTATAACCTTAGTGCCTATACATCTTTGCCAGGGGACAGCAATACTTCAAACGATGAAACCTCAGTGGTTATCACCAAACAAAACTGTCAGCCCAGTGGTGATTGTTCATATGGAGACGGCTTTCAATTGTTCAGCGTTACAGACATAAACAACCCATCAGCTTGTGAAGGCTATGCAGATTTCACAAATCTTGTTGCAAATATGGACCCAGATTCCACCAACGACCTGACTATAACTACAGGTTACGGCAATCAGTATGTCCGCGTTTGGATTGATTTTAATGATGATTTTGTTTTCACAAATAATGAGGTCGTGGTTAACAACATTGTTATTGCTCCAGGGCAAGGAAGTGGAACATACACCATAACTACCGATTTGGTAATCCCAGCTGGAGCCGCAATTGGCCAACATATAATGCGTGCAAAAACCAACTGGAATGGTCCCGTACCAGATGATGCCTGTGAGGAAACCACCTTTGGCGAAACCGAAGACTATTCAGCACAAATTGGAACTGTTATAGGCGTTGGTGAAAATATTTTCGACGAAAATGGTTTGACCATTTTAATGCTTGAAAATAACAATTTTGACGTAAGTCTAAAAACTATAAATTATTCTGAGGCTATGAACCTTTCAGTTTATAATACGCTTGGACAAAGATTATTGTTCAAAAAACTTGAAAACAACGGCAACGGATATCAATATAAATTAGATATGAGCTATGTAGCAAAAGGTGTTTACCTAGTTCGCGTTGGAAACAAGAAAGACGGAAGGGTTAAACGAATCATCGTTAAATAATTTAGAGCTTCTTTCAATTATAAAAACCCAAAGTACAATTTGTGCTTTGGGTTTTTTCATGAAATCTATTGCTGTATTTTTACAAAAAAACATAGAATGGCTAAAATTTTATTATTGGGAAGCGGAGAACTGGGCAAAGAATTTACCATTGCCGCAAAGAGAATCGGGCAAACGGTTATTGCCGTGGACAGCTATCCAAACGCACCCGCAGCACAACTCGCAGATTTTTCTGAAGTAATAAATATGCTTGACGGAAATGCTTTGGATGCCCTTGTTGAAAAGCACAAGCCAGACTACATAGTTCCCGAAATTGAAGCCATCCGTACCGAATGTTTTTACGAATATGAAAAAAAGGGCTATACAGTTATTCCTTCCGCAAAAGCGGCAAACTTCACAATGAACCGAAAAGCAATTCGCGATCTTGCTTCAAAAGAATTAGGCCTAAAAACCGCGGCATATCGTTACGCAACCTCAGCCGAAAGTTTAAAAAAAGCGGTTGTAGAAATAGGAATGCCCTGTGTAGTTAAACCTTTGATGTCTTCCAGCGGAAAAGGGCAAAGCACCATAAAAACGGAAGCTGATATTGAAAAAGCCTGGAAATATTCACAAGACGGCTCCCGTGGAGATGTTGCAGAAGTGATTGTGGAAGCTTTTATAAACTTCAATTATGAAATCACACTTCTCACTGTTACCCAACGCAACGGAAAAACACTTTTCTGCCCACCCATTGGTCACCGCCAGGAACGCGGTGATTATATGGAAAGCTGGCAACCAGCGCCTATGAAAAGTGAAATTTTAAAAGAAGCCCAGCAAATGGCAGAAAAAGTAACCACTGCCCTAACTGGTTATGGAATTTGGGGTGTTGAGTTTTTTGTGGCAGACGATGGCGTTTATTTCTCCGAACTTTCTCCACGGCCACATGACACAGGAATGGTAACACTCGCAAAAACCCAAAATTTCAATGAATTTGAATTGCATCTTCGCGCAATTCTCGGACTGCCAATTTCTGAAATAACTCAAGAGCGAATCGGTGCCAGCGCTGTTATTTTAGCAATGGATAATTTAGAGAATCCCACCTTTAGCGGACTCGAAATAGTAGCCGCTTCAGCAAAGACAGATTTCAGAATTTTTGGAAAACCCACCTCCCGCCCTTACAGAAGAATGGGCGTTGTTTTAACACACGATAACCTTAAAGGAAATATTTCAGAAGTAACGGAAAAAGCAAAAAATTTAGCGAGTCAAGTAAAAGTTATTTCAGAATAAATGAATCCACAACTCTTAACCCTTAACCATTAACCCTTAACTCTTAACTCTTAACCCTTAACCCTTAACCCTTAACCCTTAACTCAAACTACCTATTCCTCCAGAAAAAAGGCGTAAGCAGAATCAGTACAGTAAACAGTTCTAACCTCCCGATAAGCATTAAGAAACTAGACCACCATTTTGCGGCATCGGGCAGTAAGGCATAATTGTTCACAGGTCCCAGATCGCCAAGGGCGGGGCCAATATTTCCTAATGTTGATGCAGCAGCACCGAGCGCAGTTTTAAAGTCCAAACCCAACGAAGAAAAAACTAAAGTTCCAACTATAAAAGAAAGCATGTAAAGAATAAAAAAACCAAGAATATTGAAAACAATAGGCTGTGGCACAGCTTTTCTATTGTAGCGAACTGGTAAAATAGCGTGTGGATGGAGCGTTCTTTTAAATTCTAAAACGCCGTTTTTTATCATAATTAGGTGGCGCATTATCTTAATTCCCCCAGCCGTGGAACCCGCACAACCACCTAGAAACATCATCCCAAAAAAGAAAATTGTTAAAAATGGAGTCCAAAGTGTGTAATCTGCACTTACAAAACCAGTGGTTGTTATAATGGTAAGCACTTGGAAAAGCCCGTGGCGCACCGCACTTTCAAAAGGCCCCCAGACCATTGGGTGGGCAATGCTGGAAACCGCTATATCCGCTTCAAAATAAATCAACAAAGCTGCGACGATGGTCAACCCAACTACAAATATTGTGTATAATTTAAACTCCTCATCTTGAAAAATTTTCTGAAACTTCCGCTTGAAAGCGAAATAGCTTAACACAAAATTACTCCCCGCCAGAAACATAAACGCGATAATGATATATTGCACCATTGGGTTATCGTTCCAATAAGCAACGCTTGCATTTTTGGTTGAGAACCCACCTGTACTTACCGTTGCTAACGAATGATTTATGGCGTCAAAAAAGTTCATTCCGGCAATTTTCAGCAAAATGGTTTCAGCCAAAGTATAGCCCACATAAATAAGCCACAATCTTTTTGCGGTATCAGTTATTCGTGGATGCAGTTTGTCTCCGCCAGGGCCGGGTGCTTCGGCCGCAAAAAGTTGCATTCCGCCAATTCCCAGTAAGGGTAAAATGGCAATTGCCAAAACAATGATACCCATTCCCCCAATCCAATGGGTGATGCTTCGCCAAAAGAGCACTCCGCGAGGGATGCTTTCAATATCAGTTAAAATAGATGCTCCCGTGGTGGTATAACCACTCATGGTTTCAAAAAAAGCATCGGTAAAACTCGGAATTGCATTCGTGAAAATATATGGCAACGTCCCGATGAGCGCCATAAAAATCCATCCAAATGTAACTATTATGTATCCTTCCCGCTTTTGGATTTCCTTTCGGTGGTTTTTGGTCAAAAGCATAATTATCCCACCAACTCCCAAGGCCACTGTACCAGCCAAAAGCATTTCTTTGAGTACGCCATCGCTGTAGTACCAACTTACTATGGAGGACAGCAGCATAAACCCGCCATTCACCATCAGCAAAAGCCCCATTAAATGTGAAATGATTTTATAATTTAGCTTGGTAAGTGAACTCATTATATAAAGAGTTTTTCTACTTTTCCGATAGATTGTGGAAGACAGCAAACCACTACTCTATCACCGTTTTTAATTTCGAAATCGCCCAAGGCAATAATCCCTTCTCCATTTCTTATCACCCCGCCAATTATTGCTGAAACAGGAAAATCAAGATCTTTTATTTTTTTGTTGCACACTTTGGAATGTGACGAAACCATAAATTCCAGTAGTTCGGCATTCATATTGTTCAGTTTCGTCATTGCGACAACCTCTCCTCTGCGGACGTAGCGGAAAATATTATTTGCCGCCAAAAGTTTTTTGTTGATGAGCGTATCGATCCCAATAGAATGTGAAAGTTGAAAATAATCCATATTTTCCACTAAAGCGATTGCTTTTTTTACCCCTTTCGATTTAGCTACCAAACAGGACATTATATTGGTTTCGCTGTTTCCTGTAACTGCGATAAAGGCGTCCATATCCTCTATGGATTCTTCGGAAAGCAAATCCACATTTCTACCGTCACCGTTAATTACAAGACAATTGGGAATATCATCGGCAATTTCAAAAGCTTTGTCTTTACTGCTTTCAATAAGCTTAACGTTGAAACCAGTATTGCACAAGTCCTTTGCTGTTTTGTAGCCAATTTTGCTGCCGCCCAGAATCATTACATTTTTAATTTCCTGTTTGCTTTTTCCGGAAAGTTTAAAAATTTGGTCTTCCCCTTTACCAACAGTTGTGAAATAAACCTGATCGCCTTCTTTAAATTGCGTGTCCCCTCGCGGAATAATGGTGTATTGGGTTCCAAAACGTTGCAAGGCAATGGGAACAAAGTGTAATTCGGGATAAACTTGTGCCATTTCCCTTACAGATTTGCCCACAAAAGCCGATGTGCGGGAAAGGTTTAGTCCAATCATACTCAACGCCCCATTCTCAAACTCATAATTTTCGTTGAAAGCGCTTTGGCTGAGCAGGAGTTCAATTTCATTGGAAGCCAAAGATTCTGGAGAAATCAATTCATCGATTCCAAATTTTTCAAAGCCAACCTCATCCTTTCTGTCAATAAATTCGGTGTTGGAAATACGTGCTATAGTCCGCTTAGCGCCCAACTGTTTTGCCAGTACGCAAACCGTAATGTTGGTGGTTTCGCTGGAAGTTACAGCAATGACCAGATCGGTTTCGCTAACTTGTGAGTCCTTCAAAACCGCGATTGATGTGGAATCTCCGCGCACTACCCTAATATCCAAATTTGCATCAGCGTGGGCCAAGGCCTCTCGGCTGGTGTCTATAAGTGTAATGTTCTGTGATTCAAAAGATAACAATTTCGCAAGGTGAAACCCCACTTCGCCGGCGCCGGCAATGATAATCTTCATTGAGCTATTATTTTAGGCTTTAAAATAAACATGGCAAAGATATAGAAATAAAAGCCATTGGTGGTAAAATCATTTTTTCAGAATAAGTTTTCGCCAAAGTCTGAAACTTAAACAAAGTTGATACCACCTCTTAAAAAATATGTAGTTTTGCAAACGAAATTTTATGGAAAAGAAAATAACACCTTATAAAGATTCTTCGGAAGGAAAAAAGAAACAGGTTGAACAAATGTTCGACACTATTTCTGAAAACTACGATGACCTAAACCGTATTATTTCATTAGGTTCTGATGTTAAATGGCGAAAAAAAGTCATTAAAATGGTTGCTGAAACAAAGCCGAAAACCATTCTTGACATAGCTACCGGAACGGGCGATCTTGCCATTCAATTTGCCGAAAAAACTTCCGCAGAAAAAATTGTGGGCTTGGACCTTTCCGAAGGCATGCTTTCCGTTGCCCGCAAAAAAGTTTCCGGAAATCCTATTTCAGGAAAAATTGAATTTTTGCAGGCCGACTCTGAGGCTTTGCCTTTTGAAGACAACACTTTTGACGCCATCACCGTTTCTTTCGGAATCAGAAACTTTGAAAATCTTGAAAAAGGACTTTCTGAGATTTTTCGTGTGCTAAAAAAAGGTGGCATTTTCGTGGTTTTGGAAACTTCTGTTCCTGCAAAATTTCCTTTTAAACAAGGATACCATTTTTATTCAAAAACCATTTTACCACTTGTGGGCAAGTTATTTTCAAAAGATAAAGTAGCTTACAAATATTTAAGTGAAAGTGCTTCAGCATTTCCTTATGGGGAAAAGCTCAACAATATTTTGCGGAAAATCGGGTTTAATGAAGTGAAAAATAAACCTCAAACTTTCGGGGTGGCAACCATCTATAATGCTACAAAATAATTTATGAAGAAGCTATTTTTTGTACTGGCCGTTTTATTCATTGCAAACAGCGCACAAGCGCAATGGTTTTTTAATAAAGAACGCTTGGCCAATTTGGAAAATTTTGACAAAAAGCGTTTTACATGGGGCTACTATTTGGGCTTTAACAGCTATGATTTCAAATTCGATTACAAGGACCAATATGAAGACGACAATACAGACATCCAGGTAGAACGCTCCGCAGGCTTCAATGTTGGGCTTGTTGGCGATATGCGCCTCACAGAATATATAAACCTGCGTTTGGAACCAGGCTTGTATTTTACGCAGCGCAATCTTATTTATCCTGGTTTTGAGGACCGAAAGGATTATCTGAGAGAAGTTAAATCAACTTATATCCACGTTCCGCTCTTGCTGAAAGTTTCAACAAAAAGACTGAACAACATCAAACCATTTGTGGTTGGTGGTATTTCCACATCCATCAATCTTTCCAGCAACGAGGATAACCCTGAGGACAATGAGCAGGGAAGATTCCGGATGACAAAAAGCACCAATTATTACGAACTTGGTTTTGGGATAGACTTCTATCTGTATTACTTTAAATTTACACCTTCCATCCGTGGTGTGTTTGCCATGAGCGATGAATTGGTACCCGATGACGACCCGAACAGTCCTTGGACCGGGAATATTGAAAAATTATCAACGCGCGGAATTTTCGTAAACTTTACTTTTCAATAGATCTTCTGAATTCGCTTAAAAGAATAGCAGTTGCCGTAGCCACATTAAGGCTTTCCGTTTTTTGGGTTTTTCCGAAACGGGGTATGGTTATTTTGTGGGTTATCTTTTGAATTATTGCTTCCGAAATACCATTCGCTTCATTGCCCATTACAACAATTCCATCTTTAGGCAGTCTTTCGGAATATACATTCTTACCATCCATAAATCCTCCAAAAATGGGCAATTCTGTTTGGTCAAAATAGTCCAAAACCGACAAATAATGAACTTGTACCCGCGCCAATGAACCCATCGTTGCCTGCACCACTTTTGGGTTGAAACAATCCGCCGTGTCTTCAGAACAAAGCAACTGCTGCACCCCAAACCAATCGCAAAGCCGAATGATTGTCCCCAAATTTCCTGGATCGCGAACGGCATCCAAAGCAACTATCAAGCCCGAATCTTGCAAAGGCTTGGGTTTTGGAATTTCAAAAACGGCTACAGATGTGTTTGCGGTTTTCAAAAAACTTATTTTTTTGAGTTCAGCTTCAGTTACCTTAAAATGATTTTCAGCAGTAATTTCAAAGGCATCGGTTGAGAAAATAGAATGGAGCTTCAATCCTTCTTCTAGCAATTCAGCAATAACTTTTGGACCTTCAGCCACAAAAAAACCTGTTTGTTCACGGTACTTTTTCTGTTGAAGGCTCGTTATTAATTTTGTTTGACTTTTGCTGACCAAAATATAGTATTTTTGAATTTGAATTAAAACGTACACTTGAAGCGCGACCTCACAAAAATATCACTATTTATAGTATTAATCAGTTTGTTTTTTTCCTGTGATGCAGTAAAGCTTGTGCCAGAGGGAAAATATTTGCTTACTGAAAACACAATTTTAGTTGATAGCGTAAAAACAAAAGATGCTGGTGTATATAGCCAACTAGCACAAAAACCCAATTCTTCCATTCCGCTCTTGGGCATTCCTTTTGGATTGCACATTTATAATCTTGCAGATCCACAACCC
>JAPKFY010000009.1 GCA_026646335.1 Aequorivita sp.
TATGTTAAGGACGGCAACTGTTTTGTGTGTATAGAGGATATTGCAGCTGCGCAGGTACTGCTGTATGAACAGCCCTCGGGCGTCGCGGCCTTGGAGAATGCATCCGTCCAGGACGGCCATCGGGAGGTGGATATGCCGGGGAGGACAATGGACGATATGGATGTTATTGAACTCAACGAAGCCTTTGCTGCACAGGCATTAGCTTGTACTCGAGCTTGGGGATTAAAGGATGACGATCCAAGATTAAATCCGAACGGTGGCGCCATTGCTATTGGGCATCCACTTGGGGTTACAGGAGCTAGAACAACATATTCAGCAGCTTTAGAGTTGAAGGAACAAAATAAACGATATGCATTGGTAACGATGTGTATTGGCGTTGGACAAGGATATGCTGCGATAATCGAGCGAGTTTAAAAGATTATTTTTCCGCGTAAAGTGGATTATTTAAAAAATTAACAATGAAAAAACTACATAATTACGTAACAGGTCAATGGATTGCCGGAAGTGGTGAAGGCGTGCCAATGCACGACGCCATTACTGGTGAAATTGTTGCTCTTTCAGACACAGAAGGCTTGGATTTCGCCGAAATCCTTCAATACGGAAGAACAAAAGGTGGCGAAGTACTTCGGAAAATGACCTTTCAGGAACGCGGGAATATGTTGAAATCGTTGGCGCTTTATTTAGTGAAAAAGAAAGCCGATTTTTATGAAATTAGCTATCGCACCGGTGCAACTAAAGTTGATAGTTGGATAGATATTGAAGGTGGTTTTGGAAATTTATTTGCAAATGCTTCCCTTCGAAAATTATTTCCAAACCAGTCCTATCACGTTGAAGGCGAACCTATCGATTTGTCGCGTGGTGGTCGTTTTATGGCCCACCATATTATGGTGCCAAAACGCGGGGTTGCAATTCACATAAACGCTTTCAACTTCCCGGTTTGGGGAATGCTTGAAAAGTGTGCCGTAAACTGGATGGCAGGTGTTTCTGCCGTTGTAAAACCTGCAACGAATACCTCTTTTTTAACTGAAGCCGTAGTTCGTGAAATTATCGCTTCAGGGATTTTACCTGAAGGGGCTTTACAACTTATTTCAGGTTCCGCCAGAACTATTCTCGACAGCGTCGATTCACAGGACGTAGTTACGTTCACAGGTTCCGCAACAACAGGTAGATTGTTGAAAGCACACAAAAGAATTATCGAGGAAGCCGTTCCATTCACCATGGAAGCAGATAGTTTAAATGCTTCCGTTTTGGGCGAAGATGCAATTCCAGGGACTCCCGAATTCGATCTTTTCATCAAAGAAGTTCGAAATGAAATGACGGTGAAATGCGGTCAGAAATGTACCGCCATTCGCCGTGTGATTGTTCCAGAAAACTTGATTGAAGACGTACAAATTGCTCTTGGAAAAGCGCTTGCAAAAGTAACCATTGGCGATCCTCGCTTAAAAGAAGTGCGAATGGGATCTTTGGTTAGTATGGATCAAGTGCAGGAAGTTAGAGAACGCGTGCAACAGTTATCCAAAACCGCAAGCATTGTTTATGGCGATTTGGATAAAATAGAAGTAATAGGTGCCGATGCAAAAAAAGGCGCTTTCCTTGCTCCAATTTTACTTCGGGAAGATCATCCGTTTAAAAATTTAGCTGTTCACGAAACCGAAGCTTTTGGTCCTGTGAGCACAATAATGCCTTATAAAAATTTAGACGAAGCCATTACTTTGGCCCAAATGGGGAAAGGTTCCTTGGTTTCTTCCATCGCTACAAATGATGATAAAATTGCAAAGGAATATGTGATTAACGCCGCTTCCCATCACGGAAGAATTTTAGTTCTAAACCGAGAAAGTGCCAAAGAAAGCACTGGTCACGGTTCGCCATTGCCAAGTTTGGTCCACGGTGGTCCGGGACGAGCGGGCGGAGGAGAAGAAATGGGCGGGGTTCGCGGCATAAAACATTATATGCAACGCACGGCAATTCAAGGTTCGCCGACAACTTTAACTGAAATTACTGGAATTTATCAAGCAAACGCAAAATATAAAGAAGCAGACCAACATCCGTTTAAATATCATTGGGAAGACATCGAACCTGGAATGTCCTTAAAAACCCACAATCGCACCCTTACGGATACTGATATAATCAATTTCGCCAATCTTACTTGGGACCATTTTTACGCGCATACCGATATTACGTCGCTCGATGGCAGTATTTTCGAAAAGCGAACCGCTCACGGGTATTTCATAATTGCAGCAGCAGCGGGATTATTTGTTTATCCAAATAAAGGTCCTGTTGCGGCAAACTATGGTTTGGAGGACTGTCGATTCTTACGTCCGTTGTATCACAACGATACTATTTATGTGCGATTGACGTGCAAACAAAAAGTAGATCGCGACGTTGCTTCTGCAGAACATCCAAGCGGAATTGTAAAGTGGTTTGTGGAGGTTTTTGATGCCGAAGACGAATTGGTGGCAGTTGCTACAATTCTTACCATGGTTCAGAAAAAACAAGAGACTTTTGTGGAAATGACCGATGAAAAAATTCAAGAATGTTTGAACAAATTAACCGAAGACGCAAAACCGAAGTGGGGCATAATGACGCCACAACATATGTTGGAGCATTTGGAATACACCTATAAAATTGCTTCGGGAAAAATTCAGGATTTTGAAGTGGCAACCCCAGAAAAGATATTGGAAAAAGTGCACGCAAGTCTTTACAACTATGAAAAATTTCCGCATAACACAAATTTTCCGAAATTAGAAAGAGGAAAGCTAGATGTGCTGAAACATCCTGATTTACAAACTGCCAAAGAAAAATTTCTTGAAGAAAGAGAAGCATATAAAACTTACTTCAAAGAAAACCCAAATGCCAAATTAAAAAATTTAGTTTTTGGAGAGTTGAACCGTTATGAAGGGTATTTGTTGGAGCGGAAACATTTAAATCATCATTTTGAACAGTTTGGACTTATATAAAGTTTAAATAATCAAGAGATATGTACTGAATTTAAAACAGTCCACGAAAGTTGGACTGTTTTTATTTATAATTATAAGCTTTATACAAAGGACTTTAATACAAAGGACGTAAGACTAATTATCACCTCTTTAAAACTTTTTTATATTTACTTGTCCTGCGTCTTAAGTTAATTTGTTTTCAGACTGCTCTTTCCCTTTTTTAGCTGCAATCACACTAATGATCAAAATCTGAAAGGCGTGATAAAACATAAGCGGTAAAAGTATAATTCCTATAATGCTGGTTTGCCCGAATAAGGCTTCGGAAAAAACCGTTCCATGGACCAAAGACTTTTTGGTGCCGCAAAATTGATTTGTTATCCTATCGGCGTGATTGAAATGGAGAAGTTTTCCAAACCATCCCGTAAGCGTATATACTATGAAGAACAATAGTAGAACCAACACTATCATAGCGGCCATTTCCAAAAGACTTACGCTACTGAAAATTTCATCTTCAAAAGACTTTACAAAGCTTTTATAAATTATTAAAAGGATAACGAATTTATCAAATAGATTCAATTTCCGTTTGTGTCTTTGCGCCCAAGACCCTAAAAATTTCCGAAGTAAAAGCCCCAATATTAGTGGAATTACTATTTCTGTAATCAATTGAAAATAGATTGAAGAAAAATCGAACGCAACATCGGTTTGTGTAATAAACGGCATCATCCAAAGCGGCGTTAAAATAATTCCTATAATCCCTGAGATGCTTGCATTAAAAATGGCTGCCGGCAAATTCCCTTTAGCCATGGAAACCATTACAACGGAAGAAGATACGGTTGATGGCAAAGCGGCCATAAATAAAAATGCCAGCCAAAGAAGTTCATAAGAAGTATCTTTAAACAGCGGAAAAAATGGCAGAATAAGAAGCGGGAAAAGTAAAAATGTAGAACCCTGTACGGTAAGGTGCAACTTCCAGTTTTTAAGTCCGTTTTTTATAACTTCAGAATTAAGACTCAAACCATAGAAAAAGAAAATAAGCGAGATTCCGATGCTGCTGATTAAATTTAAAGGTACTGGACTTCCTGATGCCCCCAATTGTGGAAAGTAATAAGCAACAACGATACTTATTACAATGCCGATTACAAAGGAATCTATCTTAAGTTTCTTAAGCATAGGATTTTTGTGGTAAAGATATAGTTGCTCAAGCGTTATAAAAAGAGGGAATGGCGAGAAAGTGATTTTTAATTCGGCTGAAAACTCTTTAATTTTATGTAAACATTGAAAAACGCTGGTTTACAAAAAATGGTTTTGAGTATAATAATTATAAAAAGTTGGCTTATTTTGTAGGATTATAAAAGCCATTGCAAATAAAAATAAATTCTGAAGATTTGATTGGTTAAAATATCCAAATCAAACGGAAAAGTCTTTTATAATGAATAAATTGTAACCAAACGAAAACCCCTTCAATGGGAAGGATAAATATGAACGAAGCATACGTAAAACAAAATATTGATAAAGGAATTTCAACCATCGAATTTTTCCACCCAGCACATAACAGTTTGCCGGGAGATTTGTTGGCAAAACTAGCAAATACAATCACCGATGCTGGAAATAATAACGCTGTAAAAGTTATTATCCTGAAAAGCGGCGGCGACAGAACTTTCTGCGCTGGCGCTAGTTTTACCGAACTAATAAACATCAACGATGCCGAAACTGGAAAAATATTTTTCAGCGGCTTTGCGAACGTGATAAATGCAATGCGCAAATGCCCTAAATTTATCATCGGAAGAATTCAAGGCAAAACCGTTGGCGGTGGCGTAGGTGTTGCTTCGGCGACGGATTATTGTATGGCAACGAAGTTTGCGGCAATAAAATTAAGCGAATTAAATGTCGGTATCGGCCCATTTGTAGTAGGCCCCGCAGTAGAAAGAAAACTCGGTTTAAGTGGAATGAGCCAGATTGCAATAGATGCCAATTCTTTTTATGAAGCTGAATGGGCAAAGCAAAAAGGGTTGTACAATCAGGTTTATGATTCTTTGGAAGAATTGGACGAAGCCGTGCAAAAATTTGCCGAAAATCTGTGCACCTACAATTCCGAAGCCATGAAAGAGATGAAAAAAGTATTTTGGAGCGGCACCGAGGATTGGGATGAATTGCTTGCGGAAAGAGCAGTGATTTCAGGAAGATTGGTTTTGAGTGATTTTACGAAGGAAAAATTGAAAAGTTTTAGTTGAATTGATAAAAGGATAAAAGGATAAAAGGATAAAAGGACAAAAGGATAAAGGGACAAAAGGACTGAAGTGATATGTCGTTGAAGCATAATTTTAGAAAATTAGCTATTTGGCAGGAGGCAAGAAAGCTCGTTAGTGAAACTTATTTGATAACTTCAAAATTTCCAAAATCTGAAGTGTACGGACTTTCAAATCAGTTACAACGATGTGCGGTTTCTATTGCCTCCAATATTGCAGAAGGTTCGGCAAGGAATTCCGATAAGCATTTTGTCCAATATTTGGAAACCGCATTGGGATCGACTTTTGAGTGGGAAACACAGATGATCTGTGCTAATGATTTAAAATATATAGATGATTTGGCATTTGATAGAAATCTGCAAACAATACAAAAATTGCAAGCAATGATATCAAATTTCAAAAAAAACATTAAACTAAAAATGTCCTTTAATCCTTTTTGTCAATTTATCTTTTTGTCATATAATTTATAGAATGATTTACAGTTTCAAAGGTCACATACCAGTCATCCACGAATCCAGTTTCGTCCACCCTTTGGCGGCCGTTACGGGCAATATTATTATTGGAAAAAACTGTTATATTGGTCCTGGAGCGGCAATTCGCGGCGATTGGGGCGAGATAATTTTGGAAGACGGTGTGAATGTTCAGGAAAACTGTACTATTCATATGTTTCCAGGGAAAAGTATTGTGCTGAAAGAAAACGCCCACGTTGGCCACGGTGCAATAATTCACGGAGCCAATTTGGGCAGAAATTGTTTAATTGGAATGAACAGCGTGATTATGGACGATGCCGAAATTGGCGATGAATGCATCGTTGGCGCAATGAGTTTTGTGAAAGCCGAAGAAAAATTTCCGAAGCGGAAATTGATTGTCGGCAATCCAGCAAAAGCCATAAAAGATGTTTCAGATGAAATGATTGCCTGGAAAACTGCGGGAACTCGATTATATCAACAATTGCCAGCGGATTGTCACGAAAGTTTAAGAGAAGTGGAGCCTTTAAGAAGCATTCCTAGAGATAGACCGATTCAGGAGGATTTTTATAAAACTTTGGAAGAATTTAGAGCCAAGAACCAAGAATAAAGAAAGATGTCTCCCCGAGCGCAGTCGAGGGGTCATTTGAAAGATATATTTTGATTAGTACACAAAAGCACTTCGACTGCGCTCAGTGTGACATTTATAAAAAATGCAAAAAACAGAATTTAAAATGCCCAAAATGGGCGAGAGCATTACCGAAGGCACCATCATTGAATGGCACGTAAATGTTGGTGATTCTTTTGAGGAAGGAGACGTTTTACTAGAAGTTGCCACGGATAAAGTGGACAATGAAGTGCCAGCAACAGCTTCAGGAAAAATGGTGGAACATAAATTCAGTAATGGAGATGTGGTTCCCATTGGAGCAGTGATTGCAATTTTGGAAATTTCAGAAGGCGGAGGTACAGAAAAAGCTCCTTCAAAAACTTCGGAAATGAAGGGAAAATCGAAGGTTTCAACTTCAACTTCAATTTCTTCTTCTTCATCTTCATCTTCAAAGTCATTTAAAGTAAATGAAAACGTTTTTATTTCACCATTAGTAGATTCCATTGCTAGAAAAAATCACATTAGTTATGAAGAGCTTGCAAGAATCCCTGGAACTGGAAAAGACGGCCGTTTACGCAAAAGCGATGTTTCAGAATATTTAGAAAGCGGTCGTCCTTTCCAGTTTGCACAATCCGTGTCAGAACCTTCTGGGTTTCAAATCCCTGATTTAAAATTCGACAAAGGAAAAGGCAAAATTGTTGAAATGGATCGTATGCGACAAATGATTGCGGACCATATGGTTTTCAGCAAACACACATCACCACACGTCACCGCTTATGTGGAAGCAGATTTGACAGAAATGGTTGATTGGCGAAATAAAAACAAAGAAACCTTTCAAAAAAAATACAATGAAAAACTCACCTTTACACCATTGTTTATTGAATGTGTAGCCAAAGCAATCAAGGATTTTCCAATGATAAACTCCACCCTTGATGGCAGGAATATTATTGTGAAAGACGAAATAAACATTGGAATGGCCACGGCACTCCCTTCAGGGAATTTGATTGTTCCCGTTGTGAGAAATGCCGACAAAAAAGATTTAAAGGAATTGGCTCAAGCTACTAATGAATTGGTCGGAAAATCCCGCGACAATAAATTGAAAGGAGATGATACCAAAGGAAGCACTTTCACAATAAGCAATGTGGGAACTTTTGGAAGCTTAATGGGAACGCCAATCATCAACCAACCCGAAGCTGCAATTTTAGCAACGGGAATCATAAAAAAACGCGCCGAAGTAATGGAACGGAAAGATGGCGACACCATTGAAATTAGACAGATGATGTATTTGTCGCTATCCTTTGATCATAGAATTGTTGATGGGTATTTGGCAGGTTCTTTTTTAAGAAGAATTGCAGATTATATGGAGAAATTTGATTTGAATAGGACGTTTTGAAACACGACCGTTCGCTTTGCTCACTGCACGAACCACGATGTTTTGAACCACGATGAATAAAGACTTTAAAGAAATGAGAAGACATAATTTTAAGAAATTACAAATTTGGTTATTGGCTATAGAATTAATAGATGATAATTATTTGTTTACGGCTACTTTGCCAGATTATGAAAGATATGGCTTACGAACGCAAATGAATCGCTGTTCGGTGTCAATTGCCTCAAATATTTCTGAAGGTTCGAGTAAAAGAACAGATCGTCATTTCTTAAAATTTTTGGATGACAGTCTTGGTTCTGCTTTTGAATGGGAAACCCAATTGATTGTTTGTTCGCGCCAGAACTTTATCTCACAGGAGTTATTTTTGAAATTGGAAGATAAAGTTCAAGCACTGCAAAGTAAAATATCAAACTTTATGGATACACTTGATCCTGATAATTGAGTGAAAAGAACGTTTTGAATCACGACCGTTCGCTTCGCTCACTGCAAGAAACACGACAGTTAATTCAATAAAAAGTATTAATATTTTATTTATAAAAAGTCGTGATTAAAACCGTCGTGATTCCAATCGTCAAAATTTGAAAAAGACGTGCATCAAATCGTCGTGATTCGTGATTCAAAAAAATAAAAAATGAATAAAGATATATTAAAAAAAGCCTTCAAAACCCTCGTCACTGCAAAAGCGATGACCGAGATTTATGAAGAAAACTTTAAAACCGTTTCAAAATACGTGCACGCCACTTCACGCGGTCATGAAGTAATTCAGATAGCGGTTGGAATGCAACTTTTGCCACAGGATTACGCTTTTCCATATTATCGCGATGACTCGATGTTACTTTCTATTGGAATGAAGCCTTATGAGTTGATGCTTCAAGTTTTGGCGAAAAAAGACGATCCATTTTCTGGTGGAAGAACGTATTACTGCCATCCCAGTTTAAAGGATGACGACAAACCGAAAATTCCACATCAAAGTTCTGCTACGGGAATGCAAGCCATTCCTGCAACTGGTGTGGCAATGGGATTTTGGTATAAAGAAAGCTTCGGTTCTGCTCAGGCACCAAAAGATTGGTCGCTGAGCGGAAACGAAGCGCCGATTGTAGTTTGTAGTTTAGGCGATGCCTCTGTAACCGAAGGCGAAGTGGCTGAAGCATTCCAGATGGCAGTACTAAAGAAACTGCCAATCCTGTATTTGGTTCAAGACAACGGTTGGGATATTTCCGCCAATGCGGAAGAAACAAGAGCTCAAGACGCTTTTGAATACGCCAAAGGTTTTAAAGGCTTAGAAGCTATTTCTATCGATGGAACAGATTTTGAAGAAAGTTATAATACAATCAAAGATGTATTTTCAAAAATTAGGAAAGAACGCAGACCATTTTTGGTACACGCAAAAGTTCCGCTTTTGAATCATCACACTTCTGGGGTTCGCATGGAGTTTTATCGCGATGATTTAGATGAAGCGAGAAGTCGTGATCCATATCCGAAGTTGAAAAAACTTTTGGCTGAAAATGGTTTTTCTGAAATGGAGCTTTTGGATATTGAAAAGGTTGCAAAAAAAGAAGTTGCTGAAAGTTTAGAAAATGCCTTTAAAGCAGAAGATCCAAAACCTGAAGATTTATTCACCCACGATTTTGCGCCTACGGAAATAATCGAAGAGATTGGGGAAAGAAGTCCCAAAGGAGCCGAAAAAGTAGTAATGGTTGATTGTGCACTTTCTGCCATTGAAGAAATTATGCGTAAGCATCCCGAATCACTTTTATACGGTCAAGATGTGGGGAGAAGGTTAGGCGGAGTTTTCCGTGAGGCTGCGACTTTAGCCGAAAAGTTTGGTGACAATCGCGTTTTTAACACACCTATTCAAGAAGCATTTATTGTTGGGAGTACCGTTGGAATGAGCGCCGTTGGGTTGAAACCCATTGTTGAGGTTCAGTTTGCTGATTATATCTGGCCTGGACTCAACCAGCTTTTTACCGAAGTTTCACGAAGCTGTTATCTTTCAAACGGAAAATGGCCTGTTTCAATGGTTTTGCGGGTGCCGATTGGCGCTTACGGCAGCGGTGGGCCATACCATTCCTCTTCCGTGGAAAGTGTGGTTACAAACATTCGCGGCTTAAAAATTGTCTATCCGAGCAACGGTGCCGATTTAAAAGGTTTATTAAAAGCTGCCTATTATGACCCAAATCCTGTTGTGATTTTTGAGCACAAAGGTTTGTATTGGAGTAAGGTAAAAGGAACCAAAGGCGCAACTTCATTAATGCCTTCGGAAGATTATATACTGCCTTTAGGAAAAGCCTGGGTTTTACAGGAAATCTGGAAACAGGAAGAGGAGGAGACGCTTTCAATCATAACATACGGAATGGGCGTACATTGGGCTTACAATGCTTCTCGGGAATTGAATATGGTTGATAAAATTGAAATAGTTGATCTCCGAACTTTGCATCCTTTGGATTATGAAACCGTTTTCAAATCCGTAAAAAAATGCGGAAAATGTTTAGTTGTAACCGAAGAACCTTCAGAAAATGGCTTTAGCAGAGGTTTGCAAGGAAGAATCCAAGAAGAGTGTTTTCAGCAATTGGACGCACCCGTAATGCTGATTGGTTCCGAAAATATGCCTGCCATTCCGCTTAATTCTGTACTTGAAGAAACGATGATTCCTTCCACAGAAAAAGTGAAGCAGAAGATTTTAGAAATTCTCTCCTATTAATAATACTAAGATTTCACAATTGTGAAATCTTAGTATTATTAATTTTGTATTTATAAAATCTACTTAAAAATAAAGATACAAACCTGCATTAATGTAATGCGTATCAATAATCAAAGGGACTATTTCGCCATCACCGATAAAGGAAAGATCGTTTTCGTATTCTGGAATATAACTTACAATTACACCAAGTGATTTTTTTTCATCCAAAGAAAACAAAACACCAGCTTTTGGGATAAAAAAGGCACTCCCTTCCGTTTGCTTTAGCTTGAAAATATCATAACTTCCATTATAATGGTCACGCACCAGGCCAACGCCAATACCCACAAGCGGTTTGATGGAACCATTTTTATTGAAATGATATTCCGCACCCAAACTTACTCTGTATGAATTCTTTTTGAAATTTGTGTTAAAAGGTGAATTGCTAAAATCTTTATCGCCGGAAAACGCTGCGCTGGCCTCCAAAGTAAAATAGAGATTGCCCTGCAAAGAACCAGCAAAACCAGGAGTGGCAGCCAAACCAAAACTTAATTGCCCTTGCGTTAAATTTTCATAATCGTCAAGATTTGAAAAGCTGACACGGTTCAAAGAGCCGCCAATACTCGTGAAGAGCTTATATTCATCGCCTTGAAAATTCGCGGCTTGTTCCACTTCTTTTTCTGTAGGTTCAAATGGAGTATAGTTGCAATTGTTGTATTGTTTCACGGTATTTATCAAATCATCTTCAGTGATTTTTTTTAAATTGAAAACCGCTTGCCTTGTTTCTTCACAATCCTTAAAAAGAACGGACAGCGTACCTTGCAGATGTTCTTCAACATTGGGTCGAATATCTATCTTTTTTACGGTGCCGTCTTCTTTTTTGATTTCGTAAATTCCTTCTTTAAGTTTGGTCAAAGTGGCGTTGCCAGTAACCAATTCCTGTGCATGCATTCCAAAGCTTGCTAAGAAAACAAGGAGGAACAATTTTAATGAGTTCATATTTTTCTTTTCTGTTTTATAATTAAAAAATGGTAGATCGCTAAAGATACCTCAGAAATTTTTCAGTGGGCCTAAAAGTTTTTTCAGAATAGGAATTCTGTCAGTTGAGGTACTTTTAAAGCTTATTTCTTCAAAGCTCCAGGAGGATATGCCGCTAAAATTTTAGAAACTATTTCACGAATGCGCTCTTCCTTTTTTTCCATACTACTAGTCACCAAATCTGCGCTACCCATACCTTGCCAAACCAGATTGTTGGTTTTAGCATCAATCAGATCTATGTAAAGCGTGCCTTCAGCGGTTCTCGAAACACTACTGCTGCCATAATAACCGCCGTAATACCAAGGGCTCCAGCCCCAGCCGTAACCAAAATTGTTGTTGTAAACGTCTATGCGCTCACGTTCTTTGGTGAAAATGCTAACCAGCAAATCAGGAGTCTCAGATTTTGACATTCCCTTAATGGTAAGATTTTCTTCGATTGCGCGAAGAATACGTTTTTTGTCCAAATCGCTGATTTCAGCTTTGTCTATTCCCGGCTTAAAAAAAGCATAAGAACTGTACTGATTAAAATTTGCTTCTTTATCGAAATCCGTTGCCACGCGAACGGTGGAACAGGAAGCGAAAACAAAAAGCAACAACAGAGGTAAAAATTTTAGTGCCTTCATAAGTTTTATTTTTTATGTGAATAAATTATCATCAACGAAATTTGGAAGTGTAACCTTTAAATTCGGATTGTTTTCCATCGCTCTTTTAATGGCGAAAACCGCTTCGTCATTCCGTGCCCAACTGCGTCGTGCTATTCCGTTATTTACATCCCAGAAAAGCATGTTTTCTAAGCGTCGTTGTGCATCATTACTACCATCAAGAACCATTCCGAAACCACCGTTTATCACTTCGCCCCAACCTACGCCGCCGCCATTGTGGATGCTCACCCATGTAGCGCCACGAAAGCTGTCGCCAATTGCGTTTTGGATTGCCATATCTGCCGTAAAGCGGCTGCCGTCGTAAATATTTGAAGTTTCGCGATAAGGTGAATCCGTTCCCGAAACATCGTGATGGTCGCGGCCTAAAATAACGGCGCCAATTTTTCCTTCAGAAATTGCTTTATTGAAAGCCGAAGCAATCTGAATGCGCCCATCAGCATCTGCATAAAGAATACGCGCCTGCGAGCCAACCACAAGTTTGTTTTCCTGCGCCCCTTTTATCCAAGTGATGTTGTCCAGCATTTGTTGCTGGATTTCTTTTGGAGAATTTTTCATCAACCCTTCTAAAACCTCGCAAGCTATTTCATCTGTTTTTTGAAGATCTTCAGGGTTACCGGAGGCACAAACCCAACGAAAGGGGCCAAAACCATAATCAAAACACATAGGGCCCATAATATCTTGAACATAGGAAGGATATCTGAACTCTTTGTTTTTTTCTTCGGAAAGCACATCGGCTCCCGCACGCGAGGCTTCCAAAAGGAAAGCATTTCCGTAATCGAAGAAATAAGTGCCTTTTGCCGTGTGCTTGTTGATGGCTTTCACTTGACGCCGCAAGCTTCTCTGTACTTCCTTTTTGAATTGTTCTGGGTTATTCGCCATCATTGCATTGGCTTCTCCATAGGTCAATCCAACAGGATAATAGCCGCCAGCCCAAGGATTGTGAAGCGAAGTTTGATCACTTCCTAAGTCAATATGAATATTTTCTTCCGCAAACTTTTCCCACACTTCAACTATATTTCCGTCGTAAGCTATGGAAACGGTTTCTTTGTTTGTCGTGGCTTCTTTAACACGTTTTGAAAGTTCGTCCAAATCTGAAATTACTTCGTCCACCCAACCTTGAGAATGTCTTGTTTCAGTTGCTTTTTTGTTCACTTCGGCGCAAACTGTTACGCAACCTGCAATGTTTCCCGCTTTGGGTTGTGCGCCGCTCATTCCGCCAAGGCCTGAGGTTAAAAACAAACCGCCTTTTGTTTCTTTTTTAATTTTTCTGAAACCGTTCAAAACTGTAATTGTGGTTCCGTGAACGATTCCCTGTGGACCAATATACATATAGCTTCCCGCCGTCATTTGGCCGTATTGGGTTACGCCGAGTGCGTTGAACTTTTCCCAATCGTCTGGTTTTGAATAATTCGGAATCATCATTCCGTTGGTTACAACAACTCGTGGTGCATCTTTATGTGAAGGAAATAACCCCATCGGATGCCCAGAATACACTGCCAAAGTCTGTTCATCGGTCATTTCCGATAGGTATTTCATCACCAAAAGATACTGTGCCCAGTTTTGGAAAACGGCGCCATTTCCGCCATACGTAATAAGTTCATGCGGATGCTGGGCAACTGCGTAATCCAAATTGTTTTGGATCATCAGCATAATGGCCTTGGCCTGATTGGATTTTCCAGGATATTCTTCAATAGGACGAGCATATATTTTATAATTAGGACGAAAACGGTACATATAAATGCGTCCGTATTTCTCAAGTTCTTCGCGAAACTCGGGTAGGAGCGCGGCGTGATTTTTCGGCTCAAAATAGCGTAGGGCGTTGCGCAACGCCAATTCCTTTTCTTTTTTTGAAAGGATGTCCTTTCGCTTTGGCGCGTGATTTATCGATGGATCATAAGGCTTCCTTTCTGGTAAGACTGATGGAATGCCTTGTTGTATTTGTTCTTTAAAATTCATTTTTTAAAAATATTTTTATTGATGCTTTCCAGTTTTTTTACCTGTCCTGAGCGAAGTCGAAGGGTCAAAACCGTACGGACAATGGCGGCAACCACTTTCGCAGCAATAACCGCGTTTTAAATGGTATTGCTCTGTAAAGCATTTATAACCTTCAGGTGTAAGGTAATAATCGCCTTCTTCGAGGGGTATATTTTTCTTTGGAAAAAGCATTTTACAAAAGTACGGATTTCAATGATGAAAGTTTTAAAATTGAACCAAATCCAATGTTTCGGGATTTAAGCATTAAATTTGCAGAATCAATTCCAAAGAAATGGCAGAGCACAAAGCAGGATTCGTAAATATTATTGGAAACCCAAACGTGGGCAAAAGTACGTTGATGAACGCTTTTGTTGGGGAGCGACTTTCCATAATCACTTCCAAAGCACAGACTACGCGCCACCGCATTTTGGGGATTGTGAATGGCGATGATTTTCAAGTGCTTTTAAGCGATACGCCAGGCATCATAAAACCTGTGTATCAGTTGCAGGAAAGCATGATGGGTTTTGTGAAATCTGCTTTTGAAGACGCTGATATTCTATTGTATTTGGTTGAATTGGGCGAAAAGGAATTAAAGGATGAAGCGTTTTTCAATAAAATAACCAATTCCAAAATTCCAGTCTTGCTTCTTATAAATAAAATTGACATTGGCAACGAAGGGCTGCTTTCCGAAGCGCTCAAACTGTGGCAGGAAAAAGTTCCGAATGCTGAAATATTCGCTATTTCTGCGCTTAAAAATTTTGGGGTGCCCGAAGTTTTCAACAGAATAATTGAACTGCTGCCCGAGTCGCCAGCGTTTTATCCTAAAGACCAATTGACGGATAAACCCGAACGGTTTTTTGTAAACGAAGCCATTCGCGAAAAAATATTGATACACTACAAAAAAGAAATCCCTTATTCGGTTGAAATTGATACAGAGGAATTTTTTGAAGACGAAACCATCATCCGCATCCGCAGCGTGATTATGGTAGAGCGCGAAACACAAAAGGGAATTATCATTGGCCACAAAGGTTCCGCTTTAAAAAGAGTGGGAACGGAAGCGAGGAAAGATTTGGAAAAATTCTTCGGAAAACAGATCCATTTGGAGCTTTATGTAAAAGTGAACAAAAATTGGAGGAGTGACGAACGGCAGTTGCGCAGGTTTGGGTACAACCAAAAGTAATTTTCAGCTAATGGTTCCCATCATAAAATCATAGAGTTCCCGCATTCCGGGCTTTCCTTTTTTCTTTCCGATTCTTCCAGCAATATAAAGCAATATCCATAGCATTACCAAAACAACTGCTATGCTAATTTGCAGAACGATAGAATTACCCAAATTATAATTCGAGTACAGCCAAGTTAAATCAACCATAAAAAGGATGCCTACCGCCACATGTAGAAACATAAACATAGTCCAAACGGTTGGGTTTGGCCCAAAAAAACCGTGAAGTGAACATTTTTTTTCAGTTGTTTCCGATAGTTCCAAATGCAACTGAGGCGACCAAAAATGCTGTTCCTTGTTCGGGAGTTTTATAAAAATATGGCCGTCCACGCAGGAGACAATAAATTTGCCTTGAGACCCTTTCACTTCCAGGAATTTCTTAAGCAACTGTGAACAAGGCTGTTCCAATTCCATTTGAAAACGTGGGCGCAATACTATTTCATTAGGAAGCATTCTTTATCTATTTATTTTTTAAGCGGTTAAAATAGTATTTTTTCTGCCAACTAAAACCTATTTTTGCACCCTAAAATTAAGATTATGAGCATTGTTGCCATTGTTGGAAGACCAAATGTAGGGAAATCCACTTTTTTCAATAGATTGATTCAGCGCAGAGAAGCCATTGTTGATGCAGTGAGCGGCGTTACGCGTGACCGTCATTACGGAAAAAGTGATTGGAATGGAAAGGAATTTTCGTTGATAGACACTGGAGGTTACGTGAAGGGAAGTGACGACATTTTTGAAGCTGAAATTGACAAACAAGTAGAACTGGCTATTGACGAAGCTGATGCCATAATCTTTATGGTTGACGTGGAAAGTGGCGTTACCGGAATGGACCAAGACGTAGCAAAGATGCTTCGCCGTTCAAAAAAACCTATATTTTTAGCCATTAATAAAGTTGATGGAGCCTCTAGAATGAACGCCGCATTGGAGTTTTATTCCTTGGGCTTTGAGAATCAATACAACCTTTCAAGCATTAACGGGAGCGGTACCGGAGAGTTGCTTGACGATTTGGTTAAAATCTTACCAGATCGCGAAGAAGAAGACAATAGCGAACTGCCACGTTTTGCGGTTGTTGGCCGTCCGAATGCGGGGAAATCCTCATTCATCAACGCCTTAATCGGGAAAGACAGATATATAGTTACTGATATTGCAGGAACCACGCGCGACAGTATAGATACAAAATATGACCGTTTTGGTTTTGAGTTTAATTTAGTTGATACTGCCGGAATTCGCAAAAAGAGCAAGGTAAAAGAAGATCTTGAATTCTATTCAGTAATGCGAAGCGTTCGCGCCATTGAGCATTGTGATGTTATCATCCTTATTTTTGATGCCACTCGTGGTTTTGACGGACAGGTCGAAAACATTTTCTGGCTGGCACAGCGCAACAACAAAGGGATTGTGATAATTGCCAACAAATGGGATTTGGTGGAAGATAAAGACACCAGCAGCGTGAAGGATTATGAAAAATACATCCGTCAGCAAATCGAACCTTTTGTGGACGTGCCCATTGTTTTTGTTTCCGTACTTACAAAACAACGTATTTATAAAGCGATTGAAACTGCGGTTGAAGTTTACCAAAACCGAAGCAAAAAGATTAAGACCAGTGAGCTTAACGAAGTTATGCTTCCCATAATTCAAGCCTATCCGCCACCAGCTTATAAAGCGAAATATGTGAAAATTAAATTCTGTACGCAGTTGCCAACGCCATACCCTAGTTTTGCGTTTTTCTGTAACCTGCCGCAGTATGTAAAAGATCCCTACAAGCGTTTTATTGAAAACAAACTACGGGAAAATTTTGATTTTACGGGGGTTCCGATTACTGTTTATTTTAGAAAAAAATAAAAAGTTTCACGGCCTTTTAAGAGGTAAACCTTATATATTTATACTTTATTATCTCCCCAGGTAAACAAAGTTTAAATACATTGAACCCAACCTCTTATGCAGAAATATTTGTATCTGCTGATTTTCAGCTTACTATCTACGTTGCTTTATTCCCAAAAATTTGAAATTTCCGGAAAACTTGTAGACGAAAAGGGAATTCCAATGGAATCTGCAACAGTTTTTGCAGAGAAACTTGCGGACAGTTCGTTAATAACCTATACCATTACTGGAAAAAAGGGAGACTTTGAATTAGATGGGAAAACTTCGGACAACGAAATAAATCTAAACATAAGTTATACGGGGTATACTCCCTTTCGAAAAAAAATTACCCTAAGCGGTACTCCCATTAATTTAGGAACTATAGAAATGCAAATTTTGGCCGAGGAGCTGGACGGGGTTGTTGTTACTGTAAATCGCGCACCCATTACTATCAAAAAAGACACATTGGAATTTAATGTTGCTTCTTTCAGCACGAAAAAAAACGCTACAGTTGAAGATTTGTTGAAAGAACTTCCTGGTGTTGAAGTAGATGCACAGGGAAACATAACGGTGAACGGTAAGCCGGTGAACAAAATACTGGTCAACGGGAAACCATTTTTTGGCGATGATCCCACAATTGCAACCAGAAACCTTACCAAAGAAATTGTTGAAAAAATACAGGTAACCGATACCAAAACAGATTCTCAAGCATTTACAGGTGAAAAAGGTGATGAAAATAACAAAACCATAAACATTAAAATTGACGAAGAAAAGAACAAAGGTATTTTTGGCAGGGTAGCAGCTGGAGGGGGAACGGATAAACGCTTTGAATACGCCGGACTCATAAATTATTTTGATAATGATCTACGAGTTAGCGCTCTGGCAGGAGGAAACAATATAAATTCTCCAGGGTTTAGTTTTGGGGAAATAGAGAAAATGTTTGGTGGTGGGCGGAATGTTTACTTTAATAACAACGGCTCTTTCAATTTTGGTGGTATGGCGTTTGGCGGAGGTGATGGCATTACTAACTCCAGAACGGCGGGTACCAGTATTGCCAATGACTTTGGAAAAGAAACTGACTTAAGTGCAGATTATTTTTATTCTTCTGCAAATACTTTCAACGAAGAGTTGCGGAACCGCGAAAACATTTTACCTGAGAATAGATATTTTTCAAATGTGCGCACTAAATCAGAAACTGATAATGATAGCCATTCGGCAAATTTGAAGTTTAAAACACAAATAGATTCTACATTTTTAATTGAAATGCGCCCGCAGCTAACATTTAATAAAGCTATTTCTGATTTCACCAAAAATGAAGAAAGCCATAATTTAGGTCAAGAACTCATTAATCAATCTAATAACGATAATCACAGCGAACGGCAAGGAAGTAATTTTAATAATAGACTCACAATCACCAAAAAGTACGGAACTAAAGGCGCCTTTTTTAGGCTTATTACCAATAATAAAATTAATACTATTGATAATCAGGATTATACCAATAGCGAAACGCAGATTTTTGGTGACGACCCATATATAATCTCAAGAAATCAACTTTCAGATGGCAGAAAAAGTTCTTCTGATTTTATTGTAACCCCATCGTGGCGATTGCCTATTATTGCTGACACACTTTTTCTAAATTTTGAATATACTTTTGAAAAAGATAAACGCAAAGACCAAAAAGATGTGTTTGATTTTGATGAATTCTCACAAGAATATACAGAATTCAATACTGCGCAGAGTACCGATTTTACGAATACAAACCAACAATCCAGCCCAGAAATGGGCGTGACTTATACTTCTGAAAAAATCTATGCTCGTGTGAATGCAGGTTATGTTTTTAGAACGCTGGAAAGCGATGATGCGCTACGAGATATAAACTTCAAAAATGACTTTAATGCGTTAGAGATGAGTGTTAATTTTCGATATAAATTTAGTAAAACATTCAGCGTCTTTTCAGGATATTATCTACAGAATAATGCTCCAGATATTGACCAACTTTCACCTTTTGTAGATATTTCTGATCCATTGAATATTACCAACGGAAACCCAGATTTGAAACCTTCAAACGAACATCGATTTTATTTCGGTGGAAATAATTACGATTTTAAAAATCAAACAGGTTTTTATTCATATTTAAATCTCGATATAACCAATGACCGTGTGGTGCCGAAAACCACTGTGGACGAGAACCTTGTTAGGAATACCACCTATACAAACGTGAATGGCACTTATAATTTTTCGGGAAATATCGGTTTTAATAAAAGTTTTAAAATTGACAGTTTACGCACTTTTAAATACGGGGCGTATTTTTATGTTAACGGAAACAAAAATGTGAATTTTAACAATGATGTGCAGTACAGCAGCACTACAATTAGTTATAATCCATCGTTAAACGCAAGTTTCACTTGGAAGGATTTATTTGAATTAAGCCCGAGGTACACGATAAATTATAGCACAAATAGTTTTGATATTGACGCATTTGAAGACGATAATTACACACGTCACGAATTCAGTGTGCGAGCTACTACTTTTGTCCCAAAATTTCTAGAATGGAGCAATGATATTAAATACATTTATAATGCAGATGTTGCGGATGGCTTTAACAGAAGCTATGTTTTTTGGAACAGTTCGTTAACCTATTCATTCCTAAAAGACAGCGGCAGTGCAACCCTCAAAGTTTACGATTTGCTGAACCAAAACAGTAACGTTCGTCGCACTTCAACCCAAGATTATATACAGGACATTCAGAGTACGGTTTTAAAGCAATATTTTATGTTTACGCTGAGCTATAAATTTAATACGCTTGGTAAAAAAGGAGAGATAAAGGATAATCCGTGGGATTGATATAAATTCGAAATATTTATTTAAACATTTACCAGCCTCCAGAAGCACCGCCACCGCCAAAGCCGCCGCCGCCGAAACCGCCACCAAAGCCACCGCCGGAGCTTCCGCCACCGCCAAAGCTACCGCCGCCACCGCCAAAACCGCCACGACCGAGGCTGCTGAGCACGATTATGTCTAGCAAACTTCCACCGCCGCCGCCTTTTCCGCCTTTGCCGCCTTTTCTGATGAGAGCGATGATAATAATGATAAAAACGAAGATTATAAAAAACGGAATATGCCCACCGTCTTTCTTGCCAAAATCGCGGTCTTCCTTGAATTCTCCTTTCAAGGCCGCAAAAATAGCATCGCTGCCTTTGTCAAGTCCCGCATAATAATTTTCAGCTTTAAATTCGGGAATCATGATTCGGTTTATGATGCGTTCAGACATTAAATCGGTTATTCTATATTCTATACCATAACCTGTGTTTATATCTACTTTGCGGTCGTCCTTTGCAAGTGTAATTACAATTCCGTTGTCTTCGCCTTTTTGACCGATGCCCCATTTCTGGCCCCATTCCGCGCCAAGCATAGATATGTCCTCTCCATTAGTAGATCCAATAATAATACAAACTATTTGCGTGCTAGTGGAATCGGCATATCGAACCAACTTGCTTTCCAACGCAGTTTTCTGCGAGGGAGTAAGCAGGTTTATATAATCGTAAAGTGAAGTCTGAACCGAAGGTTTTGGCGGAATTTCATATTGCGCAGAAATGTTTTCAGAAACAAGAAAAACCGTCATTAATAAGAATGTGAAGGAATATTTCTGAAAAATTGTTTTCATTGATAATTAATGTTAAAAACTTTGTGGCCTATGTGTCTCTGTGGTAAAAATTAAACCACAAAGGCACAGAGAACACAGAGCAAAACTGAAAGTTAAAAAATTACCCAACTGAAATATCATCCGGCAGTTCGTTTTTGTCATCTTTTTTATGTGGAAAATGTTTTTTCAACTGTTCGCCGGCTTTCAGAATTCCTTCTACCAAACCTTGTTTCATTTCGCCATTTTTAAAATGGTTGATGATAATGTCTTTGGTGCTTTCCCAAAAGTTTTGACCAACGATATCGTTGATGCCCTTGTCGCCCATTATCACTAAAGTTCGGTCCTTTACGGCTACATAAATAAGCACACCGTTGCTCTCTGCCGTATTATGCATGTTCAACATATCAAAAACTTCAGCGGCGCGGTCAAAGGCATCAATGGGCTCGTTAGGTTCTTCTGCCGAAATGGAAGTAGGTTCTAAATGCACACGAATTTCGCCAGAAGTATTTTTTTCAGCAATACGAATGGCTCCAATTATAGCAGTTTCTTCTTCCGAAGTAAGGAAATCTTCAACTTTAGACATTACTCTTTATCTTTTCCGAAGTCAAAATCTACTTTTGGAGCGTTCTCACTTCCCGCATCTGCTTTGAAATATGCTTTTTCGTGGAAGCCCAACATACCCGCAAATATTTTTGTCGGGAATTGATTTAATTTAGTGTTCAGTTCTTTAGCAGCACCATTAAATCTGTTGCGTTCAACATTGATGCGGTTTTCGGTACGTTCCAATTCGTTAATTAATTCCTTGAAATTTTCGTTGGCCTTTAAATCTGGATATCTTTCAAAAACGGCTAACAAACGCGAAAGGGCAGAGGTAACACCTGCTTGGGCTTCTTGATACTGTGCCAATTGTTCGGGTGTAATGTTTGAAGGGTCAATAGTGACAGAAGTTGCTTTGCTTCTAGCTTCCGTAACGGCTATTAAAGTTGACTGTTCAAATTCAGCATAACCTTTTGCAGTGCTTACTATGTTAGGAATAAGATCTGCGCGACGTTGATAGGAGCTTTCCACATTCGCCCATTGTGCTGTTGCATTTTGATCCAAAACTACCAATTTGTTGTTTAGGTTGGCCAGGTATGCTCCAATAATTAAAATAAGGCCAAGAATAATAATAATAGGTAACCATTTTTTCATGATGCGATTAGATTTTAGAGTTGTTCTTTAATTTTTATGAGTTCTGCTTTTACCGATTCCAATTTACGGATAATCTCAAATTGGTCCAGTGTTTTTTGTTTGTTTTCCTTTAAATGAATTTTTGCACCTTCCAGCGTAAACCCTCGTTCTTTCACCAAATGATAGATGAGTTCTAGATTTTTAATGTCCTGTGGAGTGAACTTTCTATTGCCTTTGGCGTTTTTTTTTGGTTTTAATGCGTCAAATTCCTTCTCCCAAAAGCGTATTAGCGAAGTATTCACACCAAAAGCCTCGGCTACTTCGCCAATGTTGTAGTATAATCTTTCGGGTAAGTCTATGTGCATTTTTTTAATTATGAATTAGTCAAGGGATTGATTTTCTTCCTGTGATTTTTTCAACACCTGGGCAAATTCTTCCGCGGTTAAACTTCCGTAGTAAAAATTTATCGGGTTAATACGCTCGCCATCCTTAAAAACTTCATAATGGCAGTGTGGCGCTTCACTTCTTCCGGTGCTTCCCACAAAACCAATTATATCGCCGCGTTGCACTTTTTGTCCATTGCGCACATTGTATTTATACAAATGCCCATATAGACTTTCATAGCCATAACCGTGATCAATTACAACGTGGTTTCCGTAGCCTGTTGCGGTATTATCGGCACGCGTAACTTTGCCGTCTCCAGTTGCATAAACTGGAGTTCCGCGTGGGGCGGTAAAATCCATTCCGTAATGAAACTTTCGCGCTTTTGTAAAAGGGTCTGTTCTGTAACCATATCCTGAAGCCATTCGCGTAAGGTCTTCGTTTTTGACCGGCTGAATTGCTGGGATGGCAGCCAAGAGTTTTTCTTTTTCTTCCGCTAGTTTCGCTATTTCGTCCAACGATTTTGACTGCACAACAATTTGTTTCGTCAAAATATCTATGTTTCGGCTCGTGTTTATAATCAATTTTGAATTGTCAAAACCTTCCAAATCCTTGTAGCGGTTAATCCCTCCAAAACCTGCTTTCCGTTGTTCGTCCGGAATTGGGTTGCTTTCAAAATATACGCGGTACAGGTTGTTGTCCCTATCCTCAACTTCAGCAAGCACGGCTTGTGCTTGGTTCACTTTTTTATTTAAAAGTTCAAACTGAAGCTGCATATTGTTCAACTCGCGTTGCAAGGATAATTCCTTAGGGGTCTGAACGGAGGGAAGATTTATATAGACTAAAAGCAGCAGAAAGCCACTGAGAAACATACCCAAAAGACTCAGGGCAAAAATCTTCAGTTTTCTTCCTTTTTTCTTTTCTATTTTTCGGTACGAAAGCGTTTCGCTATCGTAGTAATATTTAAACTTAGACATGCATTAAAAAATTGCTATTTTTGCGCTTTGCTTGTTAGCGCGAAGTAAAGGTAACGTTTTTACAAATATAGAAATTGTTTATCACTGCGCCCAACCCCTAATTTTAGCATAATTTTATAACAAATGAACTCTAAGGAAATACGTTCCCAATTTTTAGAATTTTTTAAGTCGAAACAACATGCTATTGTTCCCTCGGCACCCATGGTCGTAAAAAACGATCCAACGCTCATGTTCATAAATAGCGGGATGGCCCCGTTTAAGGAATATTTCTTGGGAAATGGCAAGCCGAAAAACAACCGAATAGCCGATACCCAAAAATGTCTTCGCGTTAGCGGAAAACACAACGATTTGGAAGAAGTGGGAATGGACACCTACCACCACACCATGTTTGAAATGCTTGGGAACTGGAGTTTTGGGGACTATTTCAAAAAAGAAGCCATCGAGTGGGCGTGGGAACTTTTGACCGAAGTTTATAAAATCGATAAAGACATTCTTTATGTTACCATTTTTGAAGGTGACGAAAGTGAAGGCTTAGAGCGCGATACCGAAGCATACAACCTTTGGAAACAATTTGTGCCCGAAGACCGAATATTAAACGGAAACAAAAAAGACAACTTCTGGGAAATGGGCGACCAAGGCCCCTGCGGTCCGTGCAGTGAAATACACGTAGATATTCGATCTGCGGAGGACAAGGCGAAGATTCCAGGAAAAGATTTGGTAAACAATGACCATCCGCAAGTAGTGGAAATATGGAATTTGGTTTTTATGCAATTCAACCGAAAAGCCAACGGAAGCCTTGAAAAACTTCCTGCACAGCACGTTGATACGGGCATGGGTTTTGAGCGTTTGTGCATGGCGCTTCAAAACAAAAAGAGCAATTACGACACTGATGTTTTTACACCGCTCATTCGCGAAATAGAAGCAATAACAAATTCAAAATACGGAAATGACGAGAAAAAAGACATCGCAACCCGCGTTATTGCAGATCACGTTCGTGCAGTAGCTTTTTCCATAGCAGACGGACAACTTCCAAGCAACACAGGTGCTGGTTATGTAATTAGAAGAATATTAAGAAGGGCAATCCGCTACGGGTTTACGTTTTTGGACAAAAAAGAACCCTTTATTTATAAATTGATTGAAACGCTAAGCGCACAAATGGGTGATGCTTTCCCAGAATTGATAAAGGAAAAAAATCTTATCACAAACGTTATTCGCGAAGAGGAACAATCGTTTTTACGCACGTTGGACCAAGGTTTGGTATTATTGGAAAATGTTATTGAAACAGCAGATTCTAAAGAAATTTCAGGAAAAAAAGCGTTTGAGCTATACGATACTTTCGGTTTCCCGATTGATTTGACGGCATTGATTCTTCGCGAACGCGGCTATTCATTAAATGAAAATGAGTTTGACGCAGAACTTCAGCAACAAAAAGAGCGTTCCCGCGCCGCAACTAAAGTGGAGACAGGAGATTGGGTTGTTCTGGAAGAAGATGATGAGGAGGAATTTGTGGGTTACGATACGCTGGAAACCCAAGTGAAGATTACCCGTTACCGAAAAGTTGAAAGTAAAAAGGAAGGCGAAATGTACCAACTGGTTTTCAACTTAACACCTTTTTATCCCGAAGGCGGTGGCCAAGTGGGCGATAAAGGTTATTTAAAAGCAGTGGACGGTGGAGTAACTTATATTGTGGATACCAAAAAGGAAAACAATTTGATAATCCATTTTACAAAAACGCTTCCTAGAAACCCCGAAGCTACTTTTATAGCTGTTGTTGATGAAAAACAACGAAGCCGGACCGCTTCAAACCATACTGCAACTCATTTGCTTCACCAAGGATTGCGAAACATTTTGGGCACACACGTTGCCCAAAAAGGAAGTATGGTCCACAGCCGAAATTTACGGTTTGACTTTTCGCACTTCGCAAAAGTGACGGATGAAGAATTGAAGCAAGTGGAAGATTTTGTGAACGCTCGAATCCGCGAAGGAATCGCTTTGGAAGAAAGAAGAAATATTCCATATCAACAAGCCATTGACGAAGGTGCCATTGCGCTTTTCGGCGAAAAATATGGCGATGCCGTTCGCGCCATAAAATTTGGAAAATCGATGGAGCTTTGTGGTGGAACGCACGTGCCCAATACGAATGATATCTGGCATTTTATCATTACTTCAGAAGGTGCGGTTGCTTCTGGAATTCGAAGAATTGAAGCCATTACCGGTGATGCCGCGAAACAATACTTTATTGACAGAAGTGAATCTTTTGCATCACTTCAAAAAGCGTTGAACAATGCGCAAGATCCAGTGAAAGCTGTGGAAAGTTTACAAGAAGAAAACAGCAATTTGCAGAAACAGATTCAGCAATTGTTGAAAGATAAAACCAAGAACCTGAAAGGCGAATTAAAAGACGAAATACAACAAATCAATGGCGTGAATTTTCTTGCCAAAAAAATAGATTTGGATGCTGGTGGAATGAAGGATCTGGCTTTTGAAATGGGCGGTGAAACAGAAAATCTATTTGTTGTTTTTGGAGCCGAACACGAAGGAAAAGCTTTGCTTGCGTGCTATATTTCAAAAGAATTGGCTGCTGAAAAAAACCTAGATGCTGGAAAAATTATCCGTGAACTTGGAAAATACATCCAAGGCGGCGGCGGCGGACAGCCTTTCTTCGCAACCGCGGGCGGGAAGAATCCAGAGGGAATCCAAGAGGCGCTTTCTGTGGCAAAGCAGTATGTGAAATAAGCACGCAAAGGCGCAAAGACGCTAAGAAATTATGGAGCAAAATATTAATTTAACGGAAAATCAGATTGCCTCTATAATTGTTTGATTGCTGTTATCATATTCATATAGAATTGGGGCCTGGTTTGTTGGAGTCTGTTTATGAAGAGGTTTTGTTTCATGAACTTACTTCTCACTATTTGACAGTGGAAAAACAGAAACCTTTGCCTGTTATTTGGAAGAATCTAAAATTGAATTTAGGATTTCGAACGGATTTAATAGTTAACAATAAAGATATTGTTGAAATCAAATCTGTATAAGAAATTCATCCCGTGCATCCAAAACAGGTTTTAACATATTTGCGACTAACTGGATTGAAATTTGGACTTTTAATAAACTTCAATAGTCCACTCATTAAATCTGGAATAACAAGAATTGTAAATAATCTTTAAAAACTTCGCGTCTTAGCGTCTTTGCGAGAAAAATAAATGAAGCTTCAAACCGAAATACCGCTAAAACCCGAAGAAAATCAAATAGATTATTCCTCAAAAATACTTTTGTTGGGAAGTTGTTTTTCGGAAAATATTGGAGGGAAGTTTGATTATTATAAGTTTCAGAATCTTCAGAATCCCCTAGGCATAATCTTCAATCCCGTTTCCATTGAAAAACTCATTATTCGGGCAATTGACAATGTATTTTTTTCAGAAGAAGACATCTTTCAGCACAACGGAATCTGGAAATGTTTTGAAGCACATTCCGAACTTGCGTCATTGGACAAAACCGAATTTTTAAACAATTTAAATTTAGCGTTAAAAAATCTACGGGAAGCACTTTTTTCTTCAACCCATATTATTTTTACTTTTGGCACTTCGTGGGTTTATAGGAATATTGAAAGCAACGAAATAGTGGCCAACTGCCACAAACTTCCCCAGAGAAATTTCACGAAAGAGTTGCTTTCAATAGAAGAAATTTCAAAAAGTATTCAAAATATTTTTAATAAAATTTCAGAAGTAAACCCGAAAGCAATTATTATAAATACCGTTTCGCCAGTGCGGCATATAAAGGATGGTTTTATAGAAAATTCAATAAGCAAAGCACATTTACTTTCCGCAATAAACAACTTCAAAAATCAAAAATCGTCAATCGTTAATCGTAAATTCCATTATTTTCCTTCTTTTGAAATAATGATGGACGAACTTCGCGATTACCGTTTTTACGCCGAGGATCTGCTTCACCCAAACAAGATCGCTATCGAGCTTATTTGGCAGAAATTTTCACAAGTGTGGATTACTTCGGAAACCGAAACACTTCAAAAGGAAATCGCCTCCATCCAAAATGGCCTGAACCACAAGCCCTTCAACCCAGAAAGTGCCGAGCATCTCCAGTTTTTGGCAAAGCTTCAACAGAAAATTTCTTCACTTAAAAATCTATTTCCACATATTCAATTTTAAGTACTGCCAACTGGTACTGAATACTGCATATTGAAAAGAATAAGGCAATTGCCCTATTGTGAAAACTTCCGGTTTGGGCCAATTTTGCTTCAACATTAATCACGTACCCGCATAGTCGGGGAACTAAAACCAAAAATTATGAAACTATTCAACAAAACAATTTTAGTATTGATGGCAGTAGCTGCTATAAGTTTAACTTCTTGTAAAAAAGACGACGATGGTGGAGGCGGCGGTGATGCTGCTGCTTCTGGAACTGTAAGCGCAAAGGTTTCTGGCGCAAGCTATAATTCGGATCCTTTGGTAACCAGTGCCGTACGTTCCGATGCCAATGGGGTCAGCACTTTAATGATCACTTCAAATACCATGAACGGCAAAAACATCACTTTGTCAATTAATGGTGGTTTTGACGGGGTAGGCACCTATAGCATTGGCGGCGGCCCCAACGTATTTGGCAATGCCAGCTATACAGAAGTAGATGTTAATAATCCAACAAATTCAGAAATATGGGTTGCTCCCTATGATACAAGCGTTGCCGGCGAAATAAAAGTTTCGGAAGTTAGTTCAACCAACATTAAAGGTACTTTTAATTTTAAAGGCAAAAATGCGGATGGTACTTTTAAAGACATTACCGAAGGTTCATTCAATGTGGATTTCCAATAAGCAAATGCACTAAAGAAAATCTCTATGTTGAGGTTTTTACGTGGGCCGGGGGCGAAACGCAAGTTTTGTCTTCGGTTTTTTTTGTCCCCTCCCGACCTCCCCAGAGGGGAGGAGCTGTGAAAGAAATCCCCCTCTGGGAGTTAGGGAAAAATACGTCAATTGCCCTATTGATTTCAGCTTTATTGTGAAGCATATTTGTTTAATAGTATTTAAGAGGTAATCTACTAACCAGATTATTTTTCAAACTGCAAAAGAGTTGAGGGACGTTTGCAGTTTTGAAACCCCATATTCAACTGTGGGGTTTATTTTTTTTCTGTACTTTAGGATTCTCAACAATGGCTTTTTATGAAATGTGTTTTCTGCTTTTTTCTGTTTTTGTTTATGGGTCCTTCAACAGTCTTTTCCCAATCTCCCCAAAAGAAAATGGACAGTTTGATGCAGGTTGCCAAAACTGCAAATGATTCCACCAGACTTGCTATTTATAATGATTTGGGCTTTTATTATATTTTTAATGATCCAGAAAAAGCAAAAAGTTTTCTTCAAAAGGGATTAAGGGAAAATACTACTGCAGAAACAGCTTACAGTAAAACACGGCTTACCAATACCTTTGGAATATATTATGACGTAAAAGGCGTTTACGATTCGTCCCAATTCTATTTCAAGAAAGCACTTTTGATGAGCAAAAAATACGGTTTTCCTGACCTTGAGGCAAGATGCACAAACGGTCTGGGCATGTCCAATTGGAATCAAGGGAATTATCAAAATGCATTGGACTATTTCTTCGAGGCGCTTGCCCTGAACAGAAAATACGGCACACCCGATAAAGACGACACTTACTTGAACAACATAGGCTTAATTTATCAAGACATGAATATGGCCGATAAAGCTTTGGAATATCATTACCAGGCCCTTGCTATCAGGAAAGAATATAACAAAGCAAAAGATATCCCGGTTTCCATTAACAACATAGCTATTAATTTACTTGATAAAAGTGATTTTTCAGGGGCGGAAAAAATGCTTGTTGAAGGCAGAAATCTTGCCAATGAAGTGGGAAACCAGGATTTGTATTTTGACATCACCCATACTTTGGCAAGTCTGTACCAAAAGACAAATAGAACTGACCTCGCTATACCTCTCTTGCAAGAAGTGATAGACGGTAGGCTTTCTACGAAAATTGGGGTACATAGAGTGGTTGCCTCCATCAATAATCTTGCAGAGGCCTATATTCTAAAAAATAATTTAAAAGAAGCACTTAAGGTACTGAAGCAAGGCGAAAATTTAATCCAGCAATTTCCAGAACAAAAGATAAATATTTCTGAATATTATTATGCTGTATCACAAGCCAATTTTTTGAACAACGACCCCCAAAAAGGCAATGAATTTTTTATAAAGGCTATTGCCCTTCGGGACAGTATTTTTTCGAAGCAAAATGCGGAAAATACCGCTGCGTTGGAAACTAAATTCAATATTTCCGAGAAAGAACTAGCTCTTGCCGAAACCCGTGCCAACCTCGCTGAAAGGGAACTGGAAGTGGAACAAAAAAATATTTTTATTTTCGGAATGGTTGCACTGGCATTTTTTCTTGCAATTTTCGGCTTTCTTGTGTATCGTCAGCAAAAACTTAAAACCAGCCAGTTGCAAAAAGAAGCTGAGCTAAAAACGGCCCTCGCAAAAATTGAAACCCAAAACCAGTTGCAGGAACAGCGCCTCCGCATTTCACGGGATTTACACGACAATATTGGTTCTCAGCTCACTTTTATTATTTCTTCCATAGATAATTTAAAATTCGGTTTGGAAGGCGCGGCTAACTCTGTAACCGATAAATTAGGGAAGATAAGCGAGTTTACTTCACAGACCATTTATGAACTTCGGGATACCATTTGGGCCATGAACAAGACCGATATTTCCATTGAAGACCTGCAGGCGCGAATTTCAAACTTTATTGAAAAAGCTAAAGTTGCAAGCGATGTCCATTTTCAATTTGATGTGGGCAAAACTCTTTTAAGAGAGACGCATTTTACCTCTGTGGAAGGAATGAATATTTATAGGATTATTCAGGAGTCAGTAAACAACGCTTTAAAATATTCCGAAGCAAAAAACATTCAGTTATCAATTGAAAAGGAAGTTTTTCCGTTAGAGGGAGCCGGTGGCGATATACGTAAATATAAAATAAAGGTCTTTGATGACGGCAAAGGGTTCAATTTGGAAAAAACCACTTTCGGTAACGGCATTTCAAACATCAAAAAACGAGCAAAGGATTTGGGCGGAAAAGTGGAAATCACTTCAGAAAAAGGAAAAGGCACAACGGTCCAGCTTGAACTTTAATTTTTATTATCTTATCCATTATACTTTAAATAAGGCAATTGCCCTATATGACTAAAAACGAAATACAATTATCTTTAAGCCCTAAACCCAATTCCGAAAAATGTATTTGCAAAACGCCATGGCATTATTACTAATAATCTCTGTTACAGGACTTATTCTGTGGTTTTTTAAGACAAAAAAAACAATGTATCGCATCCACAATCAAAATATTTTGGATTTGGAAAGCAACATTTCTAAAAATCGTTTTCAGATAAATTTTAGAAACGATAGCCTTAATAAATACGACTTTTTAAAATTTAATTTAAATGAAGCATTGGTGGTTCAATTCGAAATCCAAACTTGAACTATGAAACGATTTCTACTTCAATTGGTAGCCGTTTTCATTTTTACTTCATCCTTTTCGCAGGATAAAAAAACTATTGATTCCATCAATAAACTCTATGTTCAAGGGCTTAATATTCCACAGGATTCCATTGTTTCTTTATTTCAGAAAAATTTAAAGGAGGCCGAAAAGATCTCATACGAGCTTGGTATGGCAGATGCGTATTCCCAATTGAGTCTGGTTTATGGTTATCAGGGAAAATATGAAGAAAGTGCAAAAAATACCATTGAGGGCATAAAAATTTATGAAAAGCTAAACCAACTGGACAGGGTTGCTGATTACTATGCCGAAATGGGCTATAGCATGAAATACCGCGATTTAAAACTGGCGCTTTATTACATGCAAAAAGGAAAAGCGGTTGCCGAAGTAAATAATTTTGAAAATGAACTCAAAGATATTTACAATAATTACGGCGTTTTAAAAGAAATAAACAACGAATTGGACAGCGCGCTCTATTATTATAACCGAGGTTTAGAAATCAAACTAAAGATTAATGATACCATAGGCATTCCGTATAGTTGGAGCAATATGGCCGGTGTTTATGGATTGCAGGAAAATTTTTCGAAATCAAGGGAATATTTTAATAAATCACTTCAGCAAAGGTTAGTGTGGGCAGATTCTTTGGGTATCGCTGAAAATTATACCCAACTGGGTGAAGTTTTTATGGCGGAAAAAAAATGGAACAATGCAATTCCATTAATGCACAAATCCTTGCCCATTTCACTGAAAAAGCAATACCAAAACCTTACGCAGTACAACTACAAAATGCTTTCGGATATCTACAAGATTATGAACAATACAGATTCGGCTTTGTATTATTTTGAACAATATTCCACCCTAAAAGATAGTGTTCACAGTATAAAAATACAGGAAAGTATTGCAGCGCTAAACATTGAATTTGAAACCGAGAAGAAACAAAACGAAATCCTTCAACAACGTGCCCAACTTGCCGAAAAAGACTTGGAAGTCCGCCGTAAAAACACCTTTATTTTTGGCAGCTTGGGTCTTGCTTTGGTCTTGGGATTACTGGGCTATTTGCTGTACAATCAGCAAAAATTGAAAAATCGGCAACTCCTAAAAGAAAGCGAATTGAAATCTGCCTTGGCAAAAATTGAAACCCAAAACAAACTACAGGAACAACGCCTTCGGATTTCCCGCGATCTTCACGATAATATTGGGGCACAACTTACTTTCATCATTTCCAGTATTGATAATTTGAAATATGGTTTTACGGACATCAGTGAAAAATTGGGCAATAAACTCAACAGTATTAGCAGTTTTACACAGCAAACCATTTATGAACTGCGCGACACAATTTGGGCGATGAACAAAGAAAACATAACGTTTGAGGACTTGCAAGCACGTATCGCAAATTTTATAGAACACGCCAAAAACGCTTCGGAAAGAACTGAGTTTTCTTTCAATATTGATAAAAATGTTGATGAAACTCATGTTTTTTCATCAGTTGAAGGAATGAATATTTATCGAATTATTCAAGAAGCCGTCAACAATTCCTTGAAGTATGCTTTTGCAGATGAAATTGAAGTGAATATTTTAAAAGAAGAAGACGAGTATTTTATTGAGATAACAGATAATGGAGTAGGTTTTGATCAAGCTTCAATAAAAATGGGCAATGGATTGAACAATATGAAAAAACGCGCTCGGGAAATAAGCGGAACACTTCAAATTAAATCTTCAACAAATGGAACTTGTATACTTCTGAAGGTGCCGAAATAATATTCCTAGAGATAAATTAATACGACAATTGCCCTATTTCCAATATTATTTATTAGACGTATCTTTAAACCACTAACCAACCGAGGATGCTAAAAATTGCAATAGTTGACGATAACACTTTTCTTATAAATGCCATTAAGGAAAAACTTTCCTTTTTTGATGACGTTTCCGTGAAACACACTTCGTTAAATGGCAGCGAACTACTTACGAAACTGCAAGAAAACCACAACCTAGATCTTATATTGATGGATATTGAAATGCCCGTGCTCAATGGCATTGAAACCACCCAAATTGTAAAGCAGAAGTATCCGCACATCAAAATTATCATGCTCACAGCTTTTGACAACGACGAGCATATTTTCAACGCTATAAAAGCAGGTGCCGATGGTTATTTGCTAAAAGAAATCAATCCGAAGGATTTATACGAAGGAATTATAGAAACTTTGAACGGCGGGGCGGCAATGAATCCTTCCATTGCGATGAAAACCTTGAAACTATTGCGCAACCCAATCGATATTCAAAACCCGCGGGATCAAGAGGAAATTTCACTAACCACCCGTGAAGTTGAGGTTTTGGAGCAACTCAGCAAAGGTTTGAGTTATACTGTGATTGCCGATCATCTGTTTCTTTCGCCAAGCACCGTTCGAAAGCACATTGAAAATATCTACAAAAAACTACAGGTCCACAGTAAGATTGAAGCGGTGCAAAAGGCGCGGAACCACAATATTATTTAAGACCTTCCTTTATAAAAATAGTTGTAGTTTTAGGGTTTGTTTCTGAAAATAAGCTTCAAAATATTGAACTATCCCTATGAAAAAACTATTCTCCTTTACGCTGTCCTTTCTTTTATTTTCAACGCTTTCAGTATTTTCCCAAGAAAAGAATCCGGTTGTTGAAAACATTCAAAAAGAAGCCTACAACAATTCACAGCTTGAATTACTTGGCCACGAATTGCTTGATGATATTGGTCCAAGATTGGTGGGCACGCCACAAATGCAGCAAGCCCACGATTGGGCCGTGGCCAAATATAAAACCTGGGGCATTTCCGCAGAAAACCAGCAATGGGGCGAGTGGAAAGGCTGGGAGCGCGGAATAACACATATTGATATGGTTTATCCTCGAGTGCAAACTTTGGAAGGAACGCAATTGGCTTGGAACCCTGGCACTTCTTCAAAAGGCGTGACTGCTGAATTGATAGTATTTCCTGAAATTATAGATTCCCTTTCTTTCAAAAAATGGCTGCCAAGTGTGAAAGGAAAATTCGTGATGATTGCAATGCAGCAACCCACAGGCCGTCCAGACGAAAACTGGAAAGAATTTGCAACGCCGGAGTCTTTTGAAAAAATGAAGAAGGAAAGAGATGAAATGACCAAAGCGTGGGATGAAAACATAAAGCGAAGCGGTTACAGCAAACGCAGTATTATTGCTGCTTTGGAAGAAGCTGGAGCGGTTGGAATAGTTGATTCCTATTGGTCAAAAGGATTTGGGGTAAACAAAATTTTCGGTGCACGAACCAAAAAAATTCCTACCGTAGATATTCAATTAGAAGATTATACCATGCTTTACAGGATGGTGGAACACGGCGACAAGCCCAAAATTCACGTAGTTGCAGAATCCAAAGATCTTGCTGTAGTTCCTGCTTTCAACACAATTGCAGAAATAAAGGGAACTGAAAAACCCGAGGAATATGTAATTCTTTCCGCCCACTTTGATTCTTGGGACGGCGGAACAGGCGCAACCGATAACGGAACTGGAACATTGGTAATGATGGAAGCCATGCGAATTCTGAAAAAAGTATATCCCAATCCAAAACGCACTATTTTAGTGGGCCATTGGGGAAGTGAAGAGCAAGGTTTGAACGGCTCTTCGTCGTTTGTTGCAGACCATCCCGAAATTGTAAATAATATTCAAGCAGTTTTCAATCAAGACAATGGAACGGGAAGAATAACCAGCATCAACGGGGCGGGTTATCTTCAGTCATATGATTATATTTCACGTTGGCTAAAAGCTGTGCCTGATACTATTCGCAAGCATATTGAAACTACTTTTCCAGGCTGGCCCGCACGCGGAGGCTCTGACAATGCATCTTTCGTGGCGGCTGGCGCACCTGCATTTAGCCTAAGTTCATTGAGCTGGAATTATTGGAATTACACCTGGCACACAAATCGTGACACTTACGATAAAATTGTTTTTGACGAAGTACAGGGCAATGTAATTTTAACTGCAATTTTAGCTTATATGGCATCGGAAGACGATTCCAAAACTTCACGGGAGCAAGTTATTTTACCACTGGATGAAAAAACTGGAGAACGCCAAACTTGGCCAACTCCAAGAATTCCTGAGAGGAAAGGGGGAATGTAAGCATTAAAAGCAATAAAAAATAAATCCCAAATTCCAAATAAACATTTTTGGAATTTGGGATTTATTTTTTTGGGATTTAAATTCCAAAAGCTTCCTTCACTTTATCGACATAATCCAACTTCTCCCAAGTAAAAAGTTCCACTTCTTTTGTGATTTGTCCATTGTACGGACTTTCAAAAGTTTTGGTAATAACTAGTGGTTCCCTTCCCATATGCCCGTAAGAAGCTGTTTCTGAGTAAATGGGATTTCTCAATTTCAACCTTTTTTCAATTGCAGCTGGGCGCATGTTGAAAATTTCTGAAACCTTTTTTGCAATGTCGCCATCAGAAATTTTAAGGTTTGAGGAATTGTAGGTGTTTACAAAAATAGAAGTCGGTTCCACAACGCCGATAGCGTAAGAAACCTGAATCAAAACTTCATCGGCAACTCCAGCAGCCACTAGATTTTTCGCAATGTGTCGCGCAGCGTAAGCTGCACTTCTATCTACTTTACTAGGGTCTTTTCCGCTGAAAGCACCACCGCCGTGAGCGCCTTTTCCACCGTAGGTATCAACAATAATTTTTCTTCCCGTTAATCCTGTATCACCGTGTGGGCCACCGATTACGAATTTCCCGGTTGGATTTATATGGTAAATAATATCATCATTAAAAAGTTTTTGAACATATTCAGGAAGCAATTTTTTCACTCTCGGAATTAATATTTCAACAATGTCTTTTTTGATTTTTTTCAACATCGGCTCGTCAGCATCAAACTCGTCGTGCTGTGTAGAAACTACAATTGCCACAATTTTCTGCGGAATATTATCATCGCTGTATTCAATAGTAACCTGACTTTTTGAATCTGGGCGCAAATATTTTATTTCGTCGTCTTCTCGTCGAAGCGCAGCCAATTCAATCAAAATTTTATGCGAAATGTCCAACGCCAAAGGCATATAATTTTCGGTTTCCTTCGTGGCATAACCGAACATCATCCCTTGGTCGCCGGCACCTTGTTCTTCTTTATTTTCGCGATCCACACCTTGGTTGATATCTTGAGATTGTTCGTGAATCAACGAAATAACCCCGCAGGAATCACCACTGAATTTATAAGCTCCCTTTGTGTAACCAATTTTGTTTATCACTTCGCGGGCAATATGCTGCACGTCGAGGTAAGTGTTGCTTTTCACTTCGCCTGCCAGAACAACTTGTCCGGTGGTTACAAGTGTCTCACAAGCCACTTTTGACTCTGGGTCAAAAGCTAAAAAATTATCTAAAAGCGCATCGCTAATTTGATCCGCAACTTTGTCTGGGTGTCCTTCAGAAACACTTTCCGAAGTAAATAAATAGGCCATAAAATGGTTTTAAAAATTATATTTTTTCAGAAGATTTGACGAAAGCGCCGAAGGATAGTTTTCACTGCCTTTAGCATTTTTTATGGAGGTTGCAATCAGTCAAATCTTTCCTCTTAATTTGTCTTGGGCAAAAGTAAAAAAATTAAACGAATAGCAATTTTATTTGAAGTTTTTTGGGGAAATATTTGGTTATTTAATTTTTCTGACGCTATATTTGCGCTCACAAAGTTCAAACCTTTATTGAAATGTTATCAAGAAAGGCCGAGGGAATAGACCCTATGACGCCTTAGCAACCTCCCGATTCATCGGGGAAGGTGCTACATTCTACAACAGTCCCGATAGCCATCGGGATTGACGATAGATAACGACAAGACAATTTTTTTCGTTTCTGAAAAAATTGCTTTCATTCTTTTTAACGTTTTTCTATTGTTCCGAATTTAATTCGGGATTGATCTTTTGGTTTAATCTATTTATTAATTCAAAAAGTTTAGAAAAATGAGTGCAACAAAAATTATCCATTCCATTCCAAGTGATCCGTTAACGGGCGCCATTGCCGTGCCAGTTTACCAAACATCAACTTTTATCCAAGAATCTCCGGGTGTAAACAAAGGTTTTGATTATGCCCGAAGCAACAACCCAACACGCAAAGTGCTGGAAGACGTAGTTGCCCAACTTGAGAACGGCCATGCCGGCTTTGCCTTCGCCACAGGTTTAGCGGCTATTGATTCAGTCTTGAAATTGCTTTCCGTTGGAGATGAAATCGTGGCAGTGGACGATATTTACGGCGGGGCGTACAGACTTTTCACCCATGTTTACGAAAAACTGGGAATAAAAGTAAACTACGTCGATGCCACCGAAGTTGAAAATGTGGCAAACGCCGTTTCAAACAAGACAAAACTGATATGGATTGAATCACCAACCAACCCAACCTTGAAAATTTCAGATATTGAAGCAATTTCAAAAGTTGCGAAAAGTGTGAATGCACTGTTGGTTGTTGACAACACTTTTGCTTCGCCAATTTCCCAAAAACCGATTGATTTGGGCGCTGATATTGTAATTCACAGCGGTACAAAATACATCGGTGGCCATTCCGATTTGGTGGCTGGTTTGGTAGTTACAAATTCACTAGAACTTTCCGAAAAAATCAAATTCATCCAAAATGCTTCCGGCGGAATTTTAGGTCCGTGGGATTGTTTCCTCACCATTCGCGGAATTGAAACTTTAGACATTCGCTATAAAAGACAATGCGAAAACGCGCTGAAAGTTGCTTTGTTTTTGGAAAACCGAGATGCGGTTGAAAAAGTACATTATCCAGGTCTGAAAACCCACAAAAACCACAAAATCGCTAATAAACAACAAAATGGTTTATTTGGCGGAATTGTTTCTTTCAGTTTAAAAAATGATACACAGGAAGCTGCCGTAAAATTTGTAACAAATACCCAATATTTCAAATTGGCGGAAAGCCTGGGCGGCGTTAAGAGTTTACTATGCCATCCCGCACAAATGACACACGCTTCCATTCCGCGCGAAATCCGTTTGAATGCTGGAATCAACGATTCGCTAATTCGTCTTTCCTGCGGAATTGAAGATGCTGACGATTTGATAAACGATCTTTCCGAAGCTTTTAAAATTATTGAAAAATCCAAAGAAATTTTAACCTATTAAACCGAAAAATGATGAGTGCAGCAACAGTAGAAATTCCTTTGGAACAGTTGATTAATCTTGAAAAGATTAAAAAGAAAAAGATTAACATCGCTATTTTCGGTCACGGAAATGTGGGTCGCCATTTGGTTAATCAAATCATCTCCTCGAAGGAGGAGATCTCAAGAAGACGTGATTTGGAACTGAATATTTTCGCAATCGCGAATTCAAAAACGGTCTTGCTTCGGCAAAATGGATTAAACAAAAATTGGATTGAAGAAAAAATAGATTCAGGAACATCATATAATCCGGAAGAAGTTATTTCCTTCGCGAAAACCAACAACCTTCAAAATCTGATTTTGGTAGATAATACAGCAGATTCTGAGTTTGTTCAAAACTATTCAGCCTTCGTTGAAAACGGTTTCCATTTGGTGTCCTCAAACAAAATCGCCAATACTTTGGATTTGAATTTTTATAAAGAACTTCGCGAAAAGTTAACTTCGAAAAAGCGTCAATATTTATATGAAACCAATGTGGGTGCAGGGCTTCCGTTGATAGATACCATTAAACTTTTGCATCTTTCGGGAGAAAATATTACGCGAATTCGCGGAGTTTTTTCCGGTTCGTTGAGTTATATTTTCAACACTTTTTCGGAAGAAGATAGAACGTTCAGTTCGGTTTTAAAATCGGCAATCGATAAAGGATATACAGAACCAGACCCGCGTGAAGACCTTTGCGGCAATGACGTTGGAAGGAAATTGCTTATCTTGGCCCGTGAATTGGATTTGCACAACGAGTTTGGAGATATTTCAATCCAAAACCTGATTCCAAAGGATTTGCGCAACGTTTCAAAAGAAAAATTTTTAGACCGTTTGCAAGAATTGGACGTTCCGTTTCAAATCAAAAAGAAAAACCAACCAAAAGATTGTGTTTTTCGTTATGTAGCAGATTTGCACGGCGATTTGTCAAAAGAAACAGGTGCAATTTTAACCGTGAATTTAACTTCGGTTCCCAAAAATAGTATGTTGGGTGCATTGAAAGGCAGCGATTCAATTTTTGAAATATACACTGAAAGCTACGGCGATAATCCAATCGTAATCCAAGGCGCGGGAGCGGGAGCGGCGGTTACGGCACGAGGCGTTTTTGGGGATATTTTGAGGATTAGCGATAAAGACTGAAAAAGATACAAGACTCAAGACGCTGCGCTGCAAGACATAAGACAGAAAAGTTTTTAATTTAAAAATTTATTATTTTAACAAATGCAAAAAATAGTATTATTAATCTTTTCGATTTTCTTTTTTTCAAATTTTTTGTATTCACAGAATGATGAGAAAACTTATGCCTTCGAAACTGATTTATTCACTCCATCATATAAAATGATCAAAGAACTTTATGCTTTTGACAAATGTAATGAAGAGAATAATTTAGAAAAATCACCAATTAATTATTGTATTAGGTTTGTAGAATTCAATGGTTTAGATAAACTATTCCTTACTTCTAGTACTAGAATAATTGGTGATACTGAAGTTGAATGGAATAGTCTAATAATTTCAGGTGCATTTCTTTTTAAAAACCGTTTAGTATTATTAGTTATGGGACCTGAAAAATTAAAGCGTTTAGAATTTTTGTTTAAAAAAGAGGATAAGAAAATAGAGGGAAAAATTAATCTTGATCAATATGGAACACCGGCTTGTTTTTCCACATATTTAATCGATAAACAAAATCTCAGACTGAATTATCATTCAAACAGTTATTAGCTTCTGTTAACCCAAATGTCATAAATTCTATAAAAAATAATAACTATGAAAGTTACCTTAAACAGAATAAACGACAACTATCTTTTTGAAGCAAAAGGTGCTTCGGGCGTACCAGTTTTAATCGACAACAAAACCGATGAACCCTCAAAAGGTGCAAGCCCAATGGAACTTTTATTGATGGGCGTGGGCGGTTGCAGCGCGATTGATGTTGTGTCCATTTTGAAAAAACAGCGGCAGGAAATCACTTCCTATAAAATGGAAGTGGAAGGCCAGCGAAAGGAAGTGCGCGATGCCAAACCCTTTGAGGCAATCCACGTAACCCTATATTTGGAAGGCAAAATTGACGAGGCAAAAGCAATCCGCGCGGCGCAACTCAGTTTTGAAAAATATTGTTCGGTTTCCATCACGATGGAAGCTTCTGTTAAAATCACTTACAGCATTGTACTTAATGGAAAAGAGATAATATGAGGTATGTTTGAAAAGACAAAAGGACGAAAAGACAAAATGACAAAAAGACAAGGATCAATTCCTTTTTGTCCTTTCCTAATTTAGCGAAGCGGTCTTTTGTCCTTCAGTATAGTCAAAAGAAATTTTGTATTCCCAACTTTATGATGTTACTTTGCATCAGTTCATATTCATAGTTAAAAGTTATCAAGAAAGGCCGAGGGAATAGACCCTTTGACGCCTTAGCAACCTCCCGAACTTTCGGGGAAGGTGCTACATTCTATCCCGAAATAAATTCAGGAATAGATAACAACAAACAGGTTTTTCCTTCACCTTTTCTTGATATTTTATTAATTCCCATATATTGATGGGAGCAACATTATATATTATAATTCCGCTCCCTCCCTTTGAAGGGAGGGTTGGGGAGGGATGTTTTTAAAATCAAGAAATGAATAAAATAAAACAAGCACTTCAAAACCGAATCCTAATCCTCGACGGCGCTATGGGCACGATGCTGCAGCGCTATAAATTTTCCGAAGAAGATTTTCGTGGCGAACGGTTTAAGGATTTTCATAAATCGGTTCAAGGGAATAACGATTTACTTTCTATAACCCAGCCACAAGCCATTGCTGATATCCATTCCAAATATTTTGCAGCAGGAGCCGATATTGTGGAAACCAACACCTTTTCCAGCACCACCATCGCAATGGCAGATTATGACATGCAGGATTTGGTTTACGAACTGAATTTTGAATCTGCAAAAATCGCTAAAAAAGTCGCAGATGAATTCACTGCGAAAGAACCGAACAAACCACGTTTTGTAGCTGGCGCAATGGGCCCGACTAACAAAACGGCAAGCATGAGTCCCGATGTAAACGATCCAGGATTTCGCGCTATTTCTTTTGAACAATTGCGTGTTGCGTACAGACAACAGGCCGAAGCCTTGATTGATGGTGGTGTGGATTTGCTTTTAGTAGAAACCATTTTTGACACTTTGAATGCGAAAGCAGCACTTTTCGCAATCGATGAAATAAAGGAAGAGCGAAATATTGACATGCCAATAATGATTAGTGGAACAATAACAGATGCTTCGGGCAGAACACTTTCAGGGCAAACTGCGGAAGCATTTTTGATTTCAATTTCCCACATTCCACTGTTGAGCGTAGGTTTCAATTGTGCTTTGGGCGCCAAACAACTCACGCCCCATCTTGAAGTGATTGCAAACCGCACCAATCTTGCCGTAAGCGCCTATCCAAATGCGGGATTGCCAAACGCGTTCGGCGAATACGATGAAAGTCCCGAGCAAATGGCTTCTCAGATAACGGAATATTTAGACAAACAATTGGTGAACATCATTGGTGGCTGTTGTGGCACTACGCCGGAACACATAAAAGCCATTGCTGAAATTGCTTCCCAATACAGGCCGCGACCTGTTTTTCAATTAGAAAACATCACTTTATGATTCCCGTAAAAAAAGAAGTTGAGGAAGCTTGTGACCTTATAAAACCATACGTTCACAAAACGCCTGTGCTGAAATCTTCTTATTTAAATGAACTTTCAGGCGCCGAAGTTTATTTTAAATGTGAAAACTTTCAAAAGATGGGCGCTTTTAAAATGCGTGGCGCAACCAATGCCATTCTTCAACTTTCCGAAGCGCAGAAAAAAGCGGGTGTAGTAACGCATTCCTCGGGGAATTTTGCGCAAGCCCTTTCTTTGGCTGCGAAAAATATTGGAGTAAAAGCCTACATCGTGATGCCCGAAAATGCACCACAAGTGAAAAAAGATGCGGTTAAAGGTTACGACGGAATTATTACGGAATCGGAATCAACGCCAATTTCCCGTGAAACTGAAGCGGCGCGCATTCAAAAGGAAACGGGGGCTACTTTTATCCATCCTTCGAACGATAGAAATGTAATTCTTGGAAATGCGACTTCAGCGGCAGAATTACTGCAATCGCATCCAGATTTGGATTATGTTTTCACACCCATTGGCGGTGGCGGCTTGATTGCTGGCACTTCACTTTCCGTGAAATATTTCGGGAAGAATTGCAAAACAATCGGCGGTGAACCTTTTGAAGTTGACGATGCTTTCCGAAGCCTAAAAAGCGGAAAAATTGAATTCAACGAAACCACAAACACCATCGCCGATGGACTTAAAACATTTCTTGGCGATGTCAATTTCCCAATCATAAAAGAATTGGTTTCAGAAATTATAAGAGTTGAAGAAACCGAAATAATTTCAGCAATGAAACTCATTTGGGAACGGATGAAAATTATAATCGAACCGAGCAGCGCTGTCGCTTTTGCGGCATTGCTTCGCGAAAAAGAACGGTTTAAAAATAAAAAAGTTGGAATAATTATTTCCGGCGGAAACGTGGATTTAAAGAATTTACCATTTTAGAAATCTCTGTGTCCACTGTGCCTCCGAGGTGAATAGAAACCACAGAGGCACTGAGGACACAAAGGAAAATAAAAAATGAAAATAGAAAATAAAAAATATCTCAAATTATCAGGATTAGAGCCGCTAATCATCACCCCCGAAAGCAATTTCATAAACGTGGGCGAGCGCACAAATGTGGCGGGTTCAAAGAAATTTCTTCGGCTTATTAAAGAGCGGAATTTTGAAGAAGCACTTTCCGTAGCTCGTGAACAAGTTGAAAACGGCGCGCAAATCATCGATGTAAATATGGACGATGGTTTGATTGACGGCAAAGAGGCGATGGTGAAATTCTTAAACCTCGTTATTGCCGAGCCGGATATTTCACGCGTACCTATTATGATTGATAGCAGTAAGTGGGAAATCATTGAAGCTGGATTGCAGGTTGTGCAGGGCAAATGTGTGGTAAATTCCATCAGTTTAAAGGAGGGAGAAGCAGAATTCATCCATCATGCAAAATTGATCAGGCGTTACGGAGCCGCTGTAATCGTGATGGCTTTTGATGAAACAGGACAAGCTGATAATTATGACCGCCGAATAGAAATCGCCAAACGCTCTTATGATATTTTGGTGAATCAAGTGAAATTTGCCCCGGAAGATATCATTTTCGATTTAAACATTTTCCCTGTTGCAACAGGAATGGACGAGCATCGCAGAAACGCTATCGACTTTATTGAAGCCACGCGTTGGGTTCGAGAGAATCTGCCAAATGTTAGCGTGAGCGGCGGCGTGAGTAATGTTTCTTTCAGTTTCCGTGGGAATGATCCCGTGCGAGAGGCAATGCATTCCGTGTTTTTGTATCACGCCATTCAGGCTGGGATGAATATGGGTATCGTAAATCCGGCGATGCTAGAAATTTATGATGACATTCCAAAGGACCTTTTGGAGCATGTGGAAGATGTAATGTTCGACCGTCGCGAAGATGCTACGGAGCGATTGCTGGATTTTGCCGAAAACGTTGTTGGCAAATCAAAAGAAAGCAAGATTGATCTTTCGTGGCGAGAGGAGCCTTTGCAAAACCGTATTACCCGAGCATTGGTAAAGGGAATTGATGAATATATTCTTGAAGATATTGAAGAAGCGCGACAAATCGCCAACAAACCAATTGAAGTAATTGAAGGCAATTTAATGATTGGAATGAACGTGGTTGGCGACCTCTTTGGAAGTGGAAAAATGTTTTTGCCGCAAGTGGTAAAGAGTGCACGGGTGATGAAAAAAGCGGTTGCTTATTTGCTTCCGTATATTGAAGAAGAAAAGCTAAAAAACCCACAAGTGGGCGACTCAAAAAACGCTGGAAAAATATTGATGGCGACCGTAAAAGGTGATGTTCACGACATCGGGAAAAATATCGTTGGCGTTGTTTTGGCGTGCAACAATTATGAAATAATCGATTTGGGTGTGATGGTCCCTCCCGAAAAAGTAATTGCCACGGCAAAAGAAGAAAACGTGGACGCCATCGGCCTGAGCGGTTTAATAACTCCTTCGTTGGACGAAATGGTTTTTTTGGCTAAAGAAATGCAACGACAAAATTTTAAAGTTCCATTGTTGATTGGTGGCGCTACAACAAGCAGGGCGCATACCGCTGTTAAAATTGACCCCGAATATGAATGTGCCGTGGTTCACATAAACGATGCTTCACGCGCAGTTACGGTTGTTGGCGATTTGCTGAAAAAGGAAACTTCGGAAGCATACAAAGAAAACATTAAACAGGAATACGACACCTTCCGACAGGATTTCCTGAAGCGCCAAAAAGTGAAAACCTATTTGCCCATTTCCGAAACGCGAAAAAACAAGTTTCAAATTGATTGGAAAACTTCGGAAATAACAAAGCCAAAACAATTGGGCGTACACGTTTTAAAAGATTTCGATTTAAATCTGTTACGGGATTATTTGGATTGGACGCCCTTTTTCAGAAGTTGGGAATTGCACGGCAAATATCCAAATATTTTGACGGATAAAGTGGTGGGCGAGCAGGCTTCAGAACTTTTTGAAGATGCTAAAAAGATGCTCCAAAAATTAATTTCAGAAAAATTGCTGACCGCAAGAGCCGTTTTTGGAATTTTTGAAGCGAATACGGTTAATGATGACGATATTTCTTTGGAAATCCCAAATCCCAAATCCCAAAGCCCAAATCCCGTATTTCGAACCCTTCGCCAACAATCCCAAAAAGCTAAAGGAAAACCGAACCTTGCCTTGGCAGATTTTATTGCGCCAAAGGAAAGTGGAATTCAGGATTATGTGGGTTGTTTTTGCGTAAGTACAGGGTTTGGCACTGCGGAGTTGGCAGACAAATATGTAAAGGAACACGACGATTACAACGCCATAATGGTAAAAGCCTTGGCGGATCGATTGGCAGAAGCATTTGCGGAATATCTCCACAAAGAGGTGCGTACCAACTATTGGGGATATGCTTCCGAAGAAAACCTTACCAATGAAGATCTGATTTCAGAAAAATACAAAGGCATCCGTCCCGCACCGGGCTATCCTGCTTGCCCAGACCATTTAGAAAAAAAGACTATTTGGGAACTTTTGAAAGTAAAGGAAAACATAGGGGTAGAACTCACGGAACATATGGCCATGTGGCCAGCAGCTTCGGTTTCGGGCTATTATTTTGCCAATCCGGAAGCGCGTTATTTTGGACTTGGGAAAATTAAAATGGACCAAGTGGAAGATTTTTCGAAAAGGAAGAATATGGATTTGGAGGAAGCTACGAATTGGTTGAAAACCAATATAGCAGAAGCCCCCTAAATCCCCCGAAGGGGGACTTTTTAAATATCAATTATTAGAAAACTTTGTTTATGAAAAAAAATATTGAGTATAAATGTATAACCATTCCAATGTTCCACGTTCAGGGGCGAGGGGTAAATTCCCCCTTCGGGGGTTAGGGGGTCGTATGAAAGTAACAGAACACATAAAAAACGGCAACGGAAAGACACAATTTTCTTTCGAGATTTTACCACCTTTAAAGGGCGAAAACATACATTCAATTTTTGAAAATATCGATCCGCTTTTAGAATTTAAACCGCCATACATTAATGTAACATACCATCGCGAGGAATATGTTTTTAAGGAATTAAAGGATGGTTTGATAGAGAAAAAAGTGGTTCGCAAACGTCCGGGAACCGTTGGTATTTGCGCGGCGATCCAAAACCGCTATCAAGTGGATGCCGTGCCGCACATTCTTTGTGGCGGATTTACGAAGGAAGAAACCGAGAACTTTTTGATAGATCTTCAGTTTTTGGGCATTGACAACGTCATGGCGCTTCGCGGTGATGCCGTGAAAAGCGAAACCTATTTCACACCCGAAAAGAACGGACATAAATACGCTTGCGACCTAGTTTCACAAGTAAGTGCACTTAACATAGGGAGTTATTTGGACGATGAACTTCAAAATACAAATCCAACAGATTTTTGTGTGGGAGTAGCCGGCTATCCCGAAAAACACATGGAGGCACCCAGTAGCGAGAGCGATATTCATTTTCTAAAAAAGAAAATCAAAAACGGGGCGGAATACATTGTTACCCAAATGTTTTTTGACAATGAAAAATATTTCAAGTTTGTTGAAAAATGCAGAGCCGAAGGGATTACCGTTCCAATTATTCCCGGACTAAAACCAATTTCTGTAAAATCACACTTAAACCTTATTCCACATAGATTTAAGGTGGATTTGCCAGATTCTTTGGTAATGGAAGTGGTAAAAGCAAAGGACAATCAAGCCGTTCGGCAGATTGGCATTGATTGGTGTGTTAAGCAAAGTCAGGAACTTGTGAAGGCTGGAGTGCCATTTTTGCATTATTATTCTATGGGGAAAAGCAGCAATATTAAAGAAATAGCTTCGCGGGTATTTTAAGATTGCTTTATTTTGCGGTGATGTCCCGAATCGCGCTTTTAGTATTTTTTTTCACGGCTTCTTTTGTCTTTTCTCAGGAAAAAAACAAGAGTTTCTTCGTGAACGCCAATTATTTTTACGGAACAATTCTTCGTCACAATAAGGATATTTCGCATTTAGTGAAAAGCCATCCCGATGGTTTCATTGTTGGTTTCAACCAAAAAACTTATGGAACGGAACGCTGGCAGCAAGAATACAATTATCCCGATTGGGGATTTTCTTTTGTAAATCAAAATACTCATTACGAAATTTTAGGAGATAATTATGGGCTTTACGGACATCTCAATTTTTACTTTTTAAAGCGAAATCTTTTCTTCCGAATCGGGCAGGGCATTGCCTATAATACCAATCCTTTCGACTTTGAAACCAATTATAAAAACAATGCTTACGGCACACGTTTGTTGAGTTCCACATATTTGATGCTGAACTACAACAGGCAAAATCTTTTCAAAAACTTCGGAATGCAGGCTGGGATTGCTTTGGTGCATTATTCCAACGGGAATTTTAAGGCACCGAATTCGAGTACAAATGCTTTTACGGTAAATATCGGAGTGCAATATGCTGTTGCTGATGAAAGAAATCCTGAATATATTTCCGATTCCCTTCCGAAGAAAATTTCGGAACCCGTAAAATACAATTTTGTGCTTCGCGGCGGTTTGAATGAAAGTGATTATTTAAATCTTGGGCAGCATCCATTTTTTGTGGCTTCAGCCTTTGCAGATAAACGATTGAGCTATAAAAGCACGCTTCAGTTAGGCGCAGATTTTTTCTATCTGCCATTTCTGAAAAAGGAAATAGAATATCTCTCCATTGCTTTCCCAAATGCAGGTGTGGAAGGTGATGAAGATTTTAAGCGCGTCGGGATCTTTGCGGGCCATGAATTGCGAATCAGTGATTTGGCAGTGGTTACCCAAGTTGGTTATTACGTTTACTATCCCTATGATTTTGAAGGGCGAACTTATTTTCGGGCCGGTCTGAAATATTACGCAACCGATAAACTTTTCGGCGCTATTACTTTAAAATCGCACGGCGCCAAAGTGGAAGGCGTAGAATTTGGCGTGGGAATTAGAATATAAATTATGAAGAAACTATTATTCGTCGGGTTGACTTTTTTGCTGCTTTCGTGCGATTCCGAAAATTCTTGGGATTGTTTGCAAGCCGCGGGAGATTCTGTTTCGAAAGAATACATTCTTTCAGATTTTTCGAAAATTAGGATTGAGGATGATGTTACGTTATACTTGAAACAAGGCGAAACTCAAGAAGTAACACTTGAAACCGGCGACAACCTTTTGGGCGATATTTCCGTAACTCTTGAAGAAAAAACGCTTGTGGTGAAGAACTACAACAATTGCAACTTGGTGCGCGATTACGGAATTACCAAAGTATTTGTTACCACGCCAAATCTAACGGAAATTAGAAATAGCTCAGCTTATGATGTTATTGGCGAGGGAATTTTGAACCAGTTCCCGGACGCACGATCTCGACGAGCACTCCCTCGTCGACCACCAGGCCCGCGCGCGCCGGTGTCTCGTAGGCGATGCAGCCGAGATCGGCGGTTGCGTACGTCTG
>JAPKFY010000090.1 GCA_026646335.1 Aequorivita sp.
TGGCAGATATAATTATTGAAAATATTGATTTGAAAACTACACGGAAAAAAGTTGAAACAATTCACAAATCCTTAAACAAATCCTCTTCACTGTAACTATTCCTGTCTTTTGTTAACATTTGGTTAAATGAACAAATAGCTAAATGTTAAAATCTTACTTTTGATTTATGAATAAAAAGCTATTCGTATTGCTCATAGCGCTGATGAGTCTTTCATTATTGGGAATAGTATTTGTTCAAGGGTATTGGATTTCAAACGCATACCGGACCAAAGACGATCAATTTACTATAAACGCCAAGCAAGTGCTTTTGTCTGTTGCCAAGGAAATCAAACTTAGGGAGACAGAAGCCTATTATCGGCTTTATATTCCATATGTTGACAGCATTGAGGTTCCCGACAATGTGAGTTTTACGGAATTGGCGTATAAATATCAGAATAAAGCCACCAATGAAACCTATATTTTCACTGATGGAATTTTGGAACAGGATTATAAACTTTCCTCTGGTCTTATTGATACCGATGCGGATAGTATTCAATTCAAGAAACTGATAAACCGAAAGACCAAAACCAAAATTTCTGAGGGTATTGACGGCATTGCAATCCCGGATACTCGTGTGGAGTCCTTTTCAAGGATGAAAGATTATGAGCAAAAACAGTTTGAAAGTTTTGTTAGCAACGTAACCGCCCTAACACCAATATACAAAAGGGTAAGTGCTGATGAAATAGGAGTATTGATTGATAATGAATTGAAAGGAAGAGGATTAAAGTCAAAGTTTGAATTTGCGGTTTATAGCAATAACCTTGAAACCAAAGTGCGGTCAAAGAATTTTAAAAATGACAAAGGAAGCACTTATGTAGTTCCTCTTTTTGAAAGTGAAAATAAGACCAATTATGAACTATATGTGAATTTTTCAGAAAAAGAAAAATTGGTATTGAACAGTATTTTGGGAATGGCAATCCTGTCATTGGTTTTTACGGCAGTTATAATACTTGCTTATTCTAGCGCTATTTCACAGATATATAAACAAAGACAAATTTCCCAAATTAAGAGTGATTTTATAAACAATATGACCCATGAGTTCAAAACTCCAATTGCAACCATTAACCTTGCGTTGGATTCCCTTAAAAATCCTAAGGTTAAGGACAATAAGGAATTTTTGGATCGCTATTTGGGAATGATCAGGGAAGAAAACAAACGCATGCACGCACAAGTTGAAAATGTATTGCAAATTTCAAAACTTGAAAAAAATGAACTTGATTTGTCCAAGGAACGTGTCAGTTTGCAGGAAGTTGTTGAAGAAGCAATCTCGCACGTAAGTTTGATAGTTGAAGATAGGGGGGGGTATATTAAAACCCATTTTGGAGCGCTCCAATCTGCGGTTTTGGCCAATGAATCCCATCTGAGCAATGTGATAATAAACTTGCTGGACAACGCTATAAAATATTCTGAAGACGAACCAAAAATTGATATTTATTCAGAGAATGTAAAAAACAGTGTCATTCTGAAAATACGCGACCAAGGTATGGGAATGAGTAAACCTGTTCAGAAAAAAATATTTGAAAAATTTTACAGGGAGCATACCGGTGATATTCACAACGTAAAAGGTCACGGCCTTGGCCTTGCTTACGTAAAGCGCATCTTGGACGACCATGATGCCGAAATATTCGTGGAAAGCGAAAAAGGAAAAGGCAGCACATTTATAATAAAACTACATTTAATATCTTAAAATTATGGAAACAGAAAACAAAAAAATCCTTCTCGTTGAAGACGATCCCAACTTCGGGACAGTACTAAAAGATTACCTTGCCATGAACGATTATAACGTTACACATGCAAAAAACGGAATGGAAGGTTTTGAAAAATTCAAAAAAGACGATTTCGATCTTTGTATACTTGATGTAATGATGCCATATAAAGATGGTTTCACTTTGGCGAAAGAAATTCGTGAAAAAAACGAAGATGTGCCAATCATATTCCTTACGGCAAAGGCGATGAAAGAAGATGTGATGAAAGGCTATAAAGTAGGGGCAGATGATTACCTAAACAAACCTTTTGACAGCGAAGTGCTTTTGATGAAAATTAAAGCTATCATTCAAAGAAAAGCTATTGATTCCATCGCAGATAGCAAACAGTTTGAGTTTCAGGTTGGGAATTTTCACTTGAATTCCAAATTGAGATTCTTAACTTATAACAAGGAAACGCCAATAAAACTTTCTCCAAAAGAGAACGAATTGTTGCGCCTATTGGCACTTCACAAAAACGATTTGATGCCACGTGAACTAGCCCTTACCAAAATCTGGCGAGACGACAACTATTTCACCTCCAGAAGTATGGATGTTTATATAGCAAAGCTTCGTAAATACCTAAGCAAAGATGATGGCGTTGAAATTGTCAACATTCACGGCGAAGGCTTCCGTTTGGTAGTGAAGAACGAAGTAGAGAATTAATTACAGTTTAAGATAAGTGTAAAAAACGCCTCTAAAGGGCGTTTTTTACTTTTATGAAATTTATAATCGTTGAAGCATCCGTTTGATAATTGAACCAGTGGATGTCCTCATTTTTTTTGAACCAAGTGTTTTGTCTTTTAGCAAATCTGCGGGTATTTTTTTTGATTTCTGAAATAGCTTCCTCTATCGTAATTTTTCCTTCAAAATATTCAAAGAGTTCGCGATAACCAACTGTTTGCAGTGCGTTCTTTTCTTTGTACGGAAGCAGCGACTTTGCTTCATCAATTAACCCAGCTTCAATCATCTTGTCGACACGATGATTTATACGGGTATAAACTGTTTCCCTTTCTGCCGTTAAGCCGATGAAAAGCGTTTCAAAATCTCTATTGATAGTCTCTTTATTTAAGAAAGACGAATACGGTTTTCCTGTTGCACGATAGATTTCCAAAGCTCGAATCAACCTATGTGGGTTTTGAATGTCAACCTTTCCGAAATAAGTTGGGTCTGCTTTCTTCAATTCATTTTGAAGAGATTCGACACCCTTTTTGTTTAATTCAAAATTCAACTGTTCTCTAATTTCCGAAGGCACTTCTGGAAAAGTATCCAAACCTCTTACTACAGCATCCACATATAGACCAGAGCCACCAACCATCACCGCAACATTGTTTTTTTTAAAATAGGTATTCAGAAAGGCGATCGCATCCTTTTCAAAGTCGCCAACGGAGTAATCTTCAAAAACACTTTTGTTTTGAATGAAATGGTGCGGCACAGCACTTAATTCCGCTTCACTTGGAACAGCAGTGCCAATGCACATTTCCTTAAAAAACTGCCGTGAATCTGCCGAGATTATTTCAGTCGAAAAAGCCTTTGCAAGCTTTATGGCCAATGAGGTTTTGCCAATAGCGGTAGCCCCAACAACGCAGATAAGCAATGGTTTTTCAAATAACATTATACTTTATCGTTATTCTCGAGATGCATATCTTCTCCACATTTGTGACAGAACTTGGAATCGTCCCTGTGTTTTGATTCGCCGCAATTACGGCAAGATAAAGTGTTAACATGAACGTAATCATCCATCCCCTTTCTTGCATATTGGGCGCTCACAATGCCTGTGGGAACCGCTATAACGCCATAACCAAGAATCATAATGAGTGAGGCCAGAAACTGACCAGCTGGTGTAGCTGGCGTAATATCGCCAAAACCCACGGTGGTGAGGGTAACGATACACCAATAGACACTGACGGGAATGCTATTGAAACCGCTTTCTTCTCCTTCAATGAGATACATCAATGTTCCGGATATAATGGCAACGATGAGTACGGCAAAAATAAAAATAAATATTTTTGCCCGGCTTTCCACAAGCGCTTTCCTCAGTTTGTTGCCTTCACCAACGTATCGGGCTATTTTTAAAATTCTGAAAACGCGCAATAGCCGCATTGCCCGCACGGTAAGCAAATAGTTGCTGCCCACAAGAATAAAGGACAGATATAACGGAATGGTAGAGAGAAAGTCTATAATTCCATAAAAACTGAAAATATAATTTTTCGGTTTTTTTACGGTAACTATTCTGGCAATATATTCAATGGTAAAAAAAATGGTTATGATCCATTCAATTACATAAAATAGTTTGTGGTATTTTAGATCAATGGACCTAACGCTTTCCAGCATAACAATCACAACACTCAGTAGGATCAATATAAGAAGGACAATATCGAAAAGCCTTCCCATAGGAGTGTCTGCCTCGTAGATTATCTCATGAAGTCTGTAACGCCAGGATTTTTTATCAATTGGTTTCAATATTATATTTTTGAAGGACTAAAAATAAGCATTGTTCACTTAATTAACCCTATTGGTTGAAAGGTTTACGGTTTTAAGCACTTTATTTCTCCGCAAATAATTCTGGATGATGTGCTGTGCATCGCGGTTGTTCTGCATAGGGTTGATGATGGATTTCAGTATTTCCGGATTGTTGATCTGGTAATTCAAGTTGTAAAAACCATATCCCTTATAAACTCCGTTTTCAATCAAAACCACGGAACGCTCTTCAATTTCCCTACCGCGATCTATAATCAACATATTTTGGTTTTCGTAACTGCACTTTTCCAAAAATGCTTGCACGCGATTGTTATATTCGGCCACCGGCTCCTTGTTTATACAGGCTCCGTAGCACTCTTTTATGGTGTAATTAAAACATTGTTTTTTAGTATCGTAAAGCCCCGTCAGTTTTTGGCAAAGCTGGTTTTCCTCCGTTATTTTGAAAAGTGCAGATTTTGCCTGTTGATAATTGCTGAAAGTGGTAATTGCTTTCTTCCTGCCGTCCGCTTTTTCAATCTCTAGATTTATGTAACCGTTTTCGTCCACGAATGAAATAAGCTGATGCGTAAACAGCGTTCGGCGTAGCGCCCGGTTGAATAAAGGTTTGTTCTGTTTTATTTCTTCAGATTCCTTCAGCAGGGCTATCAGTTCGCTTCCTGTTTTTTCATAGGTAACCGACCTTACTTCCAGCTGTATTTTTTTTGATTTCCGGTTGTCGTTCGTAAAGTGCTGCATCAACCTTTTTTTGATGTTTCTGCTTTTGCCGATGTAGATTACATTTCCCGCTTCGTTGTGCATATAATAAACGCCGGTTTCCGAAGGAGTATTTTCAATAATATCGAGCAATTTCGGTTCCAGTTGTCGTTTTGGGTCTTTCCGAAGCGTTTCCGTAATTATTTCTTTTGAAATGTCTTTGGCCAGCAGCATTTTAAAAAGCGCTACTGTTGCCTTTGCATCGCCCTGTGCGCGATGGCGATCACTTAGGGGAATTCCCAAAGAGCGAACCAATTTCCCCAAACTGTACGACGGCATATCAGGGATCAATTTTTTAGCAAGTTCAACCGTGCAAAGGGTTTCCTTTTCAAATTGATAGCCCAATCGGTCAAACTCAGTTGTAAGGATTCTATTGTCAAAAAGCGCGTTGTGCGCAACCATAATACAACCATCAGTTATTTCGATGATGCGTTTGGCTACTTCGTAAAACTTTGGCGCGTGCCGAAGCATTTCATTATTAATGCCCGTCAGGTTTACAACAAAGGGCTGAATTGGTTTTTCGGGATTGACCAAGCTCGAAAACTGGTCCACGACTTTGTGGCCGTCAAATTTATATATTGCAATTTCGGTGATTCCTTCCTCATTGTATTTTCCGCCCGTTGTCTCTATATCTAAAATTGCGTACATCTGTATTATTAACTATTCTCTATTTTTATTTTTTAATAAAATTACGGCAAACAGCTACTGAATGCTGCTACCTAATAATTCCGATCACCAAAAATCGCGCTGCCCACACGCACCATATTGCTGCCGTTTTCGATTGCGATCTTGTAATCGCCGCTCATTCCCATACTCAAAATTGTGAATTCTGTCCCGAAGTCTCGGGATTGAATTCTGAATTGGTCATAGATCTTTTTCAATTTCTGAAATTCTTCGGAAATCTGCTTTTCATCCTCCGTAAATGTTGCCATTCCCATCAATCCAACGATTTTTATGTTTTGAAGTTTTTTAAATTCTTCGGAAGCAAGAAGCGATGCGGCATCCGCTTCGTCCATCCCAAATTTACTGTCCTCTTCGGCTATCTTTATTTGAAGCAAACAATTAATGGTCCGATTGTTTTTTTCAGCTTCCTTATTTATTTCATTCAAAAGTTTCAGGCTGTCCACCGCATGAATCAAACTCACAAATGGAGCCATATATTTCACTTTGTTGCGCTGAATGTGGCCAATCATATGCCATTGTACATCCTTTGGCATTTCCTGCCATTTGGCCTCCATTTCCTGGATTTTATTCTCCCCAAAGACACGTTGCCCTGAATTATAGGCTTCCATCAAATCACTAACTGGTTTTGTTTTGGAAACCGCTACCAAAGTAACGTCATCGGGCAATTTTTTATTGAACTTTATTAAATTTTCTGAAATCGTCATATCCTCATCTCTTTTTTCTTGCCTCTTTTTCTGTCATCTATTTTCAGAATTCGTAAATAGTAACTCCGCTTCTAAGCTTGGGCTCAATATAAGTGCTCTTAGGCGGCATTTTTAAACCTTCGTCTGCAATCATTTTTATTTCTTCGGTGGTAACGGCCAACAACCCAAAGCCTACGGCAAAGGTTCCCGAATCTACTGCTGTTTTCACATATGCCAAATCCTTTTTTCCGTGCGAATACTCTATACGCTGGTCGTTTCTTAAATCTTCAATCCCAAGAAGTGGTTTCAAAATTGTAACGTATAGAATGTGGGTATCCAGCGCGTCTAGCGCATTTTTTATTTCATATTTCGCCTTGCGAAGGTAAAGTGAATAAAATTCACCATCTAAATACATGCTGAAATGATGCAACTTTGATGGTTTGTAATATTCCATCCCGCGGTTTTCTATTCGGAAATATTCGTCCAGTTTTATTAGGAACTCTTGTTTTTCAAGCCCATTGAGATCTTTCACCAAACGGTTAAATTCATATATTTTCAAATTGCTTTCAGGAATCAAGTAGGTCATGAAAAAATTATAAGCTTCTTCACCTGTATGATTTGGGTTTTCTTCTTTTAAATCCTTCGCCAATAAATAAGAAGAGGCAGAACGGTGATGGCCATCTGCAATATAGAGTGCGGGCATTTTACTATATATATCCTGAATTTTTTCAAGTAGCGCTTCTTCATCTACATTCCAGACGTAGTGGGTGTCGCGATAAGTTGTCGTAAACTCATATTCTGGACGGCTTTGCATTATCTCCTCAATAATCGTTTCCAGTTCCTTATTGTCAGGATAGGTGAGGAGCACGGCTTCGGCGTTAAAGCCTACTGTTTTAAGGTATTCTTTAAAAATCACTTCCCGAAATTCAAGCGTGTCTTCATGCTTTTTGATAAGGTCATCCTCATAATCCTGAACACTTGCAGCCGCAACAATACCAATAAACTCCAGTCCGTCACGGTTCACGATTTTATAAATATAGAATGAAGGCTTTTTGTCCTGTATAAATATGCCATCCTCTTTAAATTCCTGATAGCGGTTTCTGACCAGGCCGTAGCGTTCTTCTCCCGAAATCTCCTTTTGGTATTTATAGCCGGGATTTACAATGTGCAAAAACGAAAACGGATTGTCCCGCAACCGCGATTCTACCTGCAATGCCGTGTAACTGTCATAAGATCGTGCCGCGAGCAGACTCACTTTGTCCCGCGTAGGGCGGACGGCTTTAAAGGGAATTATTTTTGCCATTTTTTAGTGTTCAGTAAGCAGTTGTGGTTGACAGTTTGCCGATAAATTATTTTGAAAACATTTTTGAAACAACCTCAGCCTTTCTGTTTTCACTGTAATCATAAAAACCTTCGCCGCTTTTTGCCCCCAATTTTCCGGCCATTACCATATTTACCAATAACGGACACGGAGCGTATTTTGGGTTTTTGAAACCTTCGTGCATCACTTTCAAGATTGAAAGACAAACGTCTAAACCAATAAAATCTGCGAGAGCCAACGGACCCATTGGGTGCGCCATCCCTAGCATCATTACAGTATCAATTTCTTTAACTCCAGCAACGCCGTTGTAAATTGTTTCAACCGCTTCGTTTATCATTGGCATCAAAATACGGTTTGCTACAAAGCCCGGGTAATCATTGACCTCTACAGGGACTTTGTTCAGTTTTTTGGAAAGTTCTTCAACTATTTTGAAAGTTTCTGGGCTGGTGCTGTACCCTTTTATGATTTCAACCAATTTCATAATCGGCACAGGATTCATAAAGTGCATCCCTATAACTATTCCCGGGCGTGATGTTACCGAAGCAATCTGTGTAATGGAAATGGAAGAAGTGTTGCTCGCAAGAATCGTATCGGCTGGACAATACTTATCGAGATCACGGAAAATTTTCAGCTTTAAATCTACGTTTTCAGTAGCTGCTTCCACGACCAAATTGGCAGATTTAACGCCTTCTTCAATACTGGTGAACGCAGTAATATTAGCTAGTGTGCGCTTTTTATCGGCCTCCGAAATGGTTTCCTTGGCAACCATTCTGTCCAAGTTTTTGGTGATGGTTGCTATTCCTTTGTCAAGTGATGTTTGCGAAACATCAATCAGTTGTACTTTGTAACCAAATTGCGCGAAGGTGTGGGCTATCCCGTTCCCCATTGTTCCAGCGCCTATTACTGCTATGTTTTTCATTAAGTTAACTTTATAATATTTATATTTTCTTGAAATTTTCAATTATCAACATCGCCACCCTTAATGCTTCGGTGCCCTGTCGCAGCGAGACTTCCGGCGTTCTATCTGCTTTTATGGCTTCGTAAAAACTTTCCAGCTCGTCAAGAATGGCATTGTTAGCTTCTATTTTTGGATTTTCGAAATAGATTTGCTTTTTAATGCCTTCCGCGTTGGTCAAAACCATTGCGAAATCGTCCGGCTCTTTGGGCGCATCCTTCATTTTTACCACTTCGCACTTCTTTTCCAGAAAATCTACTGAAATGTAGGCATCGCGCTGAAAGAAGCGTGCTTTGCGCATTTTTTTAAGTGAAATGCGGCTTGCTGTTAAATTAGCCACGCAGCCATTTTCAAATTCGATACGGGCGTTGGCGATATCTGGTGTTTCGCTGATAACGGAAACCCCACTTGCGCTCACGGATTTTACGGGACTTTTAACCACGCTCAATATAGCGTCTATGTCGTGAATCATTAAATCCAAAACTACCGAAACATCCGTTCCGCGTGGATTGAATTCTGCCAGTCGATGCGTTTCAATAAACATTGGATTGTCTATCTTATCTTTGATTGCCTGAAATGCAGGGTTGAAACGTTCAACCTGGCCAACTTGCCCACGGACTTTCATCTCTTTTGCCAAATCGCGTATTTGCTCGGCTTGTGCCACGGTCTCCGTGATTGGTTTTTCTATAAATAGGTGTTTTCCGGCATTAATCACTTTTTTGGCACATTCAAAATGTGTGCTGGTGGGCGTAACCACCACTACCATTTCGCTAGCATCTATAAGGCTTTCCATTGAAGGGAAGCTTTTATAGCCGAATTCAGATTCTATTTTTTCCGAAGCTTCTTTGCTGGCGTCGTAGAAACCCACAAGTTCATATTTTGTGGATTGTTGCAGCAATTTCAAGTGTATTTTTCCTAAGTGTCCAGCACCCAGAACTCCCGCTTTTAGCATTGGCGTGTGTTTTTCACAAATGTAAGGGTTTCGGGGGAAAGTTGAAAAGGTTATGGGTTTAGAGTTGATATGTTATTTGTATTTATTTATACAATTGTAAATTGTGCTTTGAGAACAAATTTGGTTACTTTGTGGTTCAAAAGAAATATGCCGTGAAAGATACATTTACTCACCAAGGAATGCGTAAAAAACTAGTCGAAACCCTTAAAAAGAAAGGGATTGTAGATAAAAATGTGTTGCGGGCCATAGGCAAGATTCCACGCCATCTTTTTATGGACTCGGGATTTGTGGACCACGCTTATGTGGATAAGGCATTTCCTATTGCAGCAGATCAAACCATTTCACAACCCTATACCGTAGCGCGGCAAACCGAACTCCTGGAAGTTAAGAAAGGCAACAAAATCCTCGAAATAGGAACGGGGAGTGGCTACCAAGCGGCAGTGCTTTTGGAAATGGGGGCAACACTTTATACAATAGAAAGACAAAACGAACTTTTTAAAAAGACAAAACTTTTTCTTCCAAAACTCGGTTATAAACCAAAGCGAATGGTATTTGGCGATGGTTATATCGGCCTCGAGGAAGAAGCGCCTTTTGATGGAATTATTGTAACCGCCGGAGCGCCTTATGTTCCAAACCCGTTATTGGCGCAATTGAATATTGGAGGAAGATTGGTTATTCCAGTAGGAGAAAATACGCAGATTATGACGGTCTTTACACGCAAATCTGATACCGAATTCGAGAAAGAGGAGCACGGTGAGTTTCGATTTGTCCCCCTTTTGGAAGACAAAAACTAACGGTTTAAATAATACACCCTATTATCTTGGTTATCAGAATCTTTTTTACCATCACTTGGAATAAATCCATGTAGTTTTAATAGCTTTTTTGAGGGAATATTCCTATAATCTGTATACGCTTCGATGGTTTCAAAACCTCTTTGGTTAAACCCGAAATCCAAAACAGCTTTTAGGGCTTCGCTCATAATTCCCTTGCCTTGAAATTTTGGATCGAGGTCGTAGCCTACTTCGGCAGTTTTTTTGTCTTCAGAAAAATTCCAGAGACAAATTGAACCGATCAGAACGTTGGATTCTTTAGTTGTGATTCCCCAACTAATAGCTTTGTCCGTTTTTAAATTGTCGTTCAATAGTTGAATATGGGCAATTGCCATCTCTCGCGTTTGTGGAGGTCTCTTTATGTATTTATTGATCTCTTTGTCTGAACGGAAGTAAAGAACCCTATCTACGTCTGTCGGTAGTATCTTTCGGAGGTTTAGGCGTTCTGTTATTATGATTGGGAAGGGTATTGCCATTGTATTTTTCTTTGTGCAATTCTGTGGTCCTCTGCGCAACTCTGCGACAGAACCACACAAAGATACGCAGAGGTTCGTGCGAGCTTATTTATTGTCTAAAAATTTAATCAATTCCTCAATAGACTCCTTCGCGGCTTCTTCGTCATATTTCAAAAGGTAGTGTTTTTTGGTTATGAAAGGAATGTACCTGTAATACTTTCCTTTTTTTAGACTTTCAACATCATAACCGTGATAGGCTTCATCGTAAACCTGAATGGTTGCATTCTCCGCTATCATATGCTTCAGGATGTCGTCAACTTTTATAATTCGGTCTCTGCCGCCAGTCATAATGAGCACCGGAACTTTTGGTTTAAGTTGTATTTCGTAACCATTTGCAGGATAGAATAGTGCAATGGATTTTATATTAAGTTTTTTGAGTTCTTTTGCATCATTTGCAAGCGGAATTAACCCCAGTCCGGCACGCGACCAACCCACAATACTTCCATCTGAATTTGGGTCGATATCTCCTTTCTGTTTTGCCCATTTTAAGGCTTCTTCAAGCGTCCATAGAATTTGGGCAGGCTCTTCTTCGTCCACTTCTCTTTTGGAAGCTTTATAGGCAGCAACGTTATCTACCAACAAAACCGAAATACCTTTGGCGTTCAGCTTTTCGGCAATGTTATAATAATGCATCGTGTCTTTGAAAATTCGCAGGCCACCAGTTCCCGGAAGGAAAACCGCCCATTTTGCAGCGTCGTAATCCTTTGCCTTTTGAAAGTGGAAAAAGTCAGTCATCTTCGCGTCCTTCGGTACTTTCTGCATCGGGATACAGCTTGTAAAGAGCGAGAATATCAGCAATAATTTAAATATAGTTTTCATATTTTCTTATTTTGATAAGAGATTCTCTTTGTGACTCTCTGCGGTTCTCAGCATAACTCCGTGAAATAGCTAAACCACAGAGGAGCAAAAAGACACGCAGAGTTTCACAAAGAGTTTATTTACAATCTTAAAGCCCTAAAATATCCAAAAATTTCAGACCAAAAACAAAGGCTCCATCACTACCTCCGTTGTAATAGGAGCGTACATAATCAACACGGAGCAATCTAAATTTTCCAAAGCCAAGGTTATCTATGCCTACGGAAAATTCGGAATATGGTTTTCTTTCTTCGGTACTTAAAAAATGTGCCCCGATCACCAAGTTGAGGTTCAATTGGTTGATTCCAGGAATTTTCCCCAAAATCCAGCCGCGGAAATCGTGCTCTACATGTCCTTCAAAATAACTTTTGTTGGTGCTGAATTCATAGTAGGGCATCAAGTTGAAAACATTGGTATAATTCGGCGAAGTGCCCACCCGCGTTTGGTTTCCGTTGAAATGTTTGTAATCTATAAACGAAATGCCATCGCCATTGGCGAAGGTCCCGCCTTTTATGTTGTAATAAAATTGACCTTTATTTCCAAGTGAGAGAGATTGATTCAAACTTGCCTCCAGCTGGGTGTAATCATACTGGCTTTCCGTAATCGCTGTGCCATTTTCCACAGAAAGGTTCAACTCAGGATATTTGTTATCGCCAATATTGAATTTCATATCTGGGTTTGAAAAATACTTTTGGGCAAAGTTGATGCGCGCCCTGAGTTTGCTTTTTACAATGTTGTGCTCTGCAATTGCAGCATTGCTGAAATCGTTGGGCGCCAAAGGGTTATTGCTCGTATAGCTAACATTATCAAAAGGAATCATAACGTAATCGGTGTTGTTGAAAAGCGGTTTTCGGTTTTCGTAGGCTACGGCAGCATAAAGATGAAGTCCGTTAAAAACTTCCTGACCGTAACCGATTCGTCCGAAATTAAGCTCGTACAGCTTCATGTAGTTCCTTTCGAAGAAAAGCGTAGCGAACGTATTTATAAGCGGAGAAATGGGCTCCGTATCGTTAAACTGGGCCACTGTGCTTCCTCCGGAAAGGGAGAATTGCAATTTATCTGTCCAATTGAAATTCCTAAGGATTT
>JAPKFY010000091.1 GCA_026646335.1 Aequorivita sp.
GGAGTGTGCGCAGCCGCAGGCGCGCATCCGCCTGCCCATGGCAGCCGGCAATCGCAGCCTGAATCTTTCGAACGCAGTGGCGGTGATGGTATTCGAGATTTCAATCCTAATTTCCACGCAGTAACGTGAATTTTATTTATCTCTTTCACAGGCATTTCTGGATGTACTATAATGTTTACCGACTGTCCTTGGTCAATATGATTTTGACGGTTTGCTGCTTGATAAATTAGATCCATTTGATCTATTTCCGAATAGGTTTTAAAGACTTCCTTTTCTTCGTCAGTCAAGAAGTCAAGATGTTGAACAGAGCCGTCGTAATCGCGAATATTTCGCCATACCTCTAGTGTGTTCATTCCCTTTTCCTCAAGCAATTGCTCCAAAAAGGGATTTCTAATCGTTGTTTTTATCTTTGCGATATCCTTCACATACACATTGGACCATATTGGTTCTATTCCCTGTGAAACTTGTCCTAAAATGAAAGCCGACGAAGTTGTGGGCGCAATGGCGTTAAGTGTTGCATTGCGTCTTCCGTAGCCTTTCAGCACTGAAGGTTCGCCAAATATTTCAGCTAATTCTTCCGAAGCCTTATAAGATTTCTCCTTGATAACTCTAAAAATCTCACTGTTCAAGTCATAGGCTTTCTGACTGTTCAGCGGAAGCATTTTTGATTGCAATAAAGAATGCCAACCTAAAACGCCAAGTCCTAAGGCGCGGTTCTCCTTGGCAAAGTTGTAGGCGCGTTCCATAAACAGGAAAGTTTGTCTGTCTTCACGGCTTTCAGAATCGCGGTAATCTTCTAATTTTTCAATGAATTCAGTAATAACTGCGTCTAAGAAATAGACCATAGTTTCCACAGCATCGGTATCTTTCCACTTGTCATAATGCAGTAGGTTTACTGAAGAAAGCACACACACAAATGACCAATCGTCATTGGATGGCAGCATTATTTCAGTACAAAGATTACTGGCATAAATAGGAAGGTTTTTATCCTTATAAACATCTGCCGCAAAATTATTGGCATTGTCCTTAAAGAAGATATATGGATAGCCCATTTCGCCTCTGCGTTGAAGCACTTTTGCCCAAATAGCGCGCTTTTCTTCATCCCCATCTACCATTTCCTTCATCCATTGGTTGGTTACGGTTACGCCATGAGTTAATTCCTGAATTGGGTTTCCTTCGGTACCAATTTCCAAAAACTCCATAATATCTGGATGTTCAACCGGTAAATAGGGAGAAAAACGACCACGTCTAACCGAACCTTGGCTCACTACATCGACCATAGACTCAAATAATTGCATGATGTGAACAGCGCCAGAAGCTTGCCCATTGTTTTTTACCTCAGCTCCGCGATGGCGGATTTTCCCAAAATAACCTGAAGTACCGCCTCCTAGTTTGGACATCATTCCAACTTCAGATTGGGTGTATAGAATGTTGCCCATATCGTCGGCTATATGTGAGCCAAAACAACTTATGGGAAGCCCTCTTTTTTTTCCGAAATTAGACCAAACAGGTGATGCCAAAGAGAAAAACCCTTCAGACATATACTTATAGAACTTGTCTGAATACCCTGGGATCTCTAATATTTGTTCGGCTCTATCGGCTATTTCGCGAATGCGTTCTTCAGCGGTAACACCAGGAGCAATATAACCTGACGCTAGAAAGTTTCGACTGTGTTCTGTAAGCCATTCAAACCCTAGCTTTTCTTTTTCTCCAGTTTGATGTAGCGCTTCTTTTCGAGCGTTTACGAGGTTGTTGGTGTCTGAATTTGTTTTTGAAGTCTGTGTGTCGAGGTTTAGATTTTGTTCGTTCATTTAAAAAAGGTCATCACTGGTTATACTTTGGGTTCTTTTGCTGTAATTGATAGAGCGCTTTACGAAGAAATCACCGTGCTTGGTGCCGATAATTTCATCGTCAAACCATTCGGTCTGTGCTAAAAGGGTTTCGTCTATCTCAAATATTTTTTCTATTCCGATACTTTCAAGGGAATTGTTAAAGCGGTTTTTTATAAATTCATTTACCACGGCCTTGGGCAGGAAGTCAAGTTCGCCTTCCTCAAAAATCCAATCCACAATTCTACTTTCAGCCGTAAATGCTTCTCTGCAAATTTCCTGAATCATACTGTTGTAGCCTTCATCAAACCACTCTGGATTTTCTTCCTTGATTATTCTGATAATATCAATTCCAAAATCACCGTGTATTTGCTCTTCTTTAGAAGTGGCCTCCACAACATTCGAAATTCCTTTTAGCATATTTTTATGCTTGTTAAAGGCCATGATGATCAAAAATTGTGAGAAGAGAGAAACGTGCTCTATAAAGAGGGAGAACAGCAAAATAGATTCGGCATATTCCTTATTATCGTCACTTTTGGCATTTTTAAGAGCGGTTTCCAGATAGTGGACCCGCATCATAATCACCGGTTTTTTCTTTAGGTTCTGAAACTCCTCATTAAGACCCAATATTTCCAGTAAATGTGAATAGGCATCGTGATGGCGCACCTCGCTTTCCGCAAAGGTTGCACCCACTGAGCCAATTTCCGGTTTTGGCATTCTATGATAGATATCGCCCCAAAAACTCTTTACCGCCACTTCAATCTGAGAGATGGCGAGCATGGTATTTTTAATGGCACTTTGCTCTACTTCCGAAAGACGCGTCTTGAAATCCTGAATATCGCTTGTGAAGTTGAATTCGGTATGTATCCAATAGGAATGGCGGATGGCCGGCACATATTCGTAAAGTGCCGGATATTCATAAGGTTTTAAATTTATCCGTTTTTCGAATATGTTCAACTTGCGCTTTTGGGTCTGCTGATTTCGATAAAGAATGTATCCCTTTGCAACGTCAAAAAATCCGCTTTCCATCAATTTGGTTTCCACAAAATCCTGAACCTCCTCAACCGTGGGAATATATTTTCCATCCAATCTTTTTCTTTCCAAAAGTGCTTTGTAAACATTCTCAGAAATGAGTTGCGCTTCTTCTGGTCCACCGTGTTTTGCAGCGGTCATTGCTTTCAAAATTGCATCAGTAATCTTTTGTAAATGAAAGAGTTTTGTGGTGGAATCTCTTTTTATGACGTGGGTAATTTCCATGCTAATTGGGTCTTGAATTTGTTTAAAATGGGTAAGGTATAAATATGAAAATTATATCAATGCGTTTTGGCTGATGCCACATATTGTTGTTAAATGTTTATCAACAATTGGTAAAAATCTGGAAAGAATTGGAGGTGAGGGAGTTTGAAAAAAGCCAGTGAACGCGCCACAAGAAAAGAGAAAATAGGCCGCGCGATTTTAGGAAAAGGCACTTTCACGGACACTATATAGATAATTCATGTCCGTGTTAATTTATTGCTTCTACGTCTGCAGAGGAGAGGTGTTAACAGTCGAGGTTTACCTATCTAAAACAAAAAAGCCCAACAATTATGTTGGGCTTTTTGCTCCTCCTCTTGGGCTCGAACCAAGGACCCTCTGATTAACAGTCAGATGCTCTAACCAACTGAGCTAAGGAGGAATTTATTTGTTGCCATTCTGCGGGCTTTCGCCCACCGAAGCGAACGTTAGTTTGCGTAGGCGGGTGCAAATATACCTATTTTTTGATTCCTTCAAAATAAAAAATAAAACTTTATGAAATTTGTTTTTTTTATGTTCCGAAAATACGAAAATTTAGGAACGACTATAGGGATTTTATTTCTTTAAGCAGTACTATGCTGGCCGGAGAAGTACTTTTGGCTAGCGTTTGTTTGGCTTCTTCTATTTTGTTTTCTTTTAAAAGGGCCAAAGCTAAATAGTATTGAGCGTCTTCATAAAAAGCGCTTTCGGGTTTTTCTTTTGCCGACAGCAGATATTTTTTTGCTTGTCGGGCGTTGCCATTTGCCAAATTTGCAACACCCAAAAAATAAATTAGGGTATCATTCTCTGGATTGGCTGCATAAAGCATCTCCCAGTGCGAAATGGCTTCGCCGTATTCTTTGCGTTTGTAGTTCACCATTCCGTAATAAAAATCATAATTTGAAGAAGTGCTCATGGTGGTTGGTAGGCCAGGGTCTGGTTTAAAATATGCCGCAAAGACTTTTTGGGATGAATTCCCATTGCTTAATATTGCCCAAGTACTTACAGAGATGAGTATTAAAAATGAGGCAGCCAATGCCAACCAGCTGGGCGACAACCATTTTCTTTTAGGATTTTCTACTATTTCAGCGTGAAAATCTTGCAAAGAATTTTTTAGAGTGTGTTCCTCTATACCTCTAATCAAGGTTTTCTGTTCTTTAACCAAGGCACGAAAATCTGGGTATAGTTTCATCCGTTCTTTAAAATCGGTTTGGGCCTCAAGGTCCAGAGTTCCCAACAAGTAAGCGTCTATAAGCTCTTGTGTTTCCTGATTGTTCTGTATTTTGTTATTTGGATCCATTGGGGATAATTTGGGTCATTTTTTTTAACTGTTCTTGACAGCGGTATTTTGCTGTTCGAGCGTAAGCTTCGTCTATTGCCAATATTTCGGCTATTTCTTTAAAGGATTTTCGTTCAAAATAAAAGAGTTTCAGCAACAACTGGCAACGTTCACCAAGTTGATCTATGGAATCCATAATTAGCTTGATCTTTCTGTTCAGCACTTCGTTTTCATCTGTATCGGATTCATCATATTCAATTTCGCGGTTTATGAATGTTGTGTTTTTATATTTCACAGATCGCACCTGATCCAACCATTTATGTTTTGCAATCTGAAAAAGATAGCCGTTGATGGCGGTTTCGCTTTCTGCGGAAAATTTATCGTCTTTAATATTTCGCCACATTGCCACAAATGCTTCTTGATAAACATCCTTTGCTTGCTGCTCATCGCCATTGTTCTTAAGAACGTAGCGTTTCACTTTCGCAAAGTTTGTTTTGTATAATTCTTTTAATGTAACAGCGTCATTATTTTTAATGAGCACTGCCGTTCTATTTAATGGCAAATCCTTGATATTTTGGTTGCTGGTTTTGTGCATTTGTTTTAAAACAATACAGAAAGATACAATTTATCTGCAATCGTTTTAAAATTTTTGACCAACTTAAGATAAGTGGATATTTTTTTTCGTTTAAAGGAACCGATCCATTACCTATTTTATTGTCCAAAAGCCGAAAACTCAACTTTGCCATTTTAAACACATCGGGAAAGGAATGTAAATGTCATCAAATATTTCAAAAAAAAATACTTCGGAATAACAACCGAAGTATTTTTTTGAAATTATGTGTTATTGCTTTATTCAAACAGCCAGCGATAAATATCGTTCCCGTTGGCAAACAGCACCAAGGCTATCAAAATGAAGAAACCGACCATTTGGGCATATTCCATAAACTTGTCGCCTGGCTTACGGCCCGTAACAATTTCATATAAAAGAAACATTACGTGGCCACCGTCTAAGGCTGGAATGGGCAAAATGTTCATAAATGCGAGAATTATAGATATTAAGGCCGTGGTCGCCCAAAAGCTCTGCCAGTCCCATACGCCTGGGAAAAGATTGCCAATGGCGCCAAAACCACCAACTTGGGTAGCTCCCTTTTTAGTGAAAACGTATTTAAACTGTGCAACGTAATCTCTTAACGTATTATACCCAAACCCGAAACCACCTACGATGCTTTCGCCCAAAGTGTAATCTATTTTGGTTTGACCCAATTGCGAAATAATTTTTTCATTTGAATAACCTATTCCAATTAGTCCTTCCTTGTTTGCAGTTATATTTAGTGTGTCAGTCACATTTCCTCTTAAAAAAACAATCTCTTTTGCTTCAAGTTTGTTTTCATCAATAATATTTTGGAATTCATCACGATACTGAACAGTTTTCCCATTGATTGAAATAATCTTATCCGATGCTAGCAGCCCAGCCTCTTTAGCGGGGCCAAATACCGAATCAACTGCAATTTCCTGTCGTGGTGTAAAAGCAGGCATAATACCGCTTTCAAACATTTTTGACCCTGCATCTTCGGGAACTTGAACAATCTCAATACTGCCATCTGCATGTTTCACTTCTACTTTTGAAACATCTCGGACAAAAATATAGCGGTTTATCTCTAGTATATCATCCAATGGTTCTCCATTGATACTTAAAATTTGATCGCCATCTTGAAAACCGTATTCCTTAAATTGTTCGGTTACTGCAAAACCTTGAGGTAGATCTTCGTTAGTGGTAATAGTTCTGCCGTAGACATATAAAATACCCATATAAATAACGAAACCAACAATAATGTTCACCGTAACTCCACCGAGCATAATTATTAATCGCTGCCAAGCTGGTTTGCTTCGGAATTCCCACGGCTGCGGTGGTTGGGCCATCTGCTCTTTGTCCATGCTTTCATCTATCATTCCAGCAATTTTCACATATCCGCCCAAGGGTAACCAGCCGATTCCGTATACGGTTTCGCCTATTTTCTTTTTGAAGAGCGAAAATTTCACATCAAAGAAAAGGTAGAATTTTTCAACTCTTGTTTTGAAAAGTTTTGCGGGAATAAAATGTCCTAATTCATGGAGAACGATCAGTAATGATAAACTAAAAAGAAGTTGTATAGCTTTAACAGCGAATGGACTCATATTTTTTATATAGATATTTTAATAAATAATCTCGATTTTTAATCACTCGTTGCCAAAATCGAGCCTAAAATGATATTGCTTGCCATATTTTGGCTCCGCTCAATAATCAGTGGTTTCAGCAAAAAATCGCACAAAAGTAATCTTTTAGAACTTGCAAAAAAAATAAGCGGTTGTGTTCCCGCTTATTTATTGTTTATTTTAAAAAAGTTTTATGTGAGTTTTTAATCTATTCTCTCACAATTGTTTTATTGATAACTCCTTGTGCCGTTTCCAATTGAAAGAACAAAATACCTTTTGAAAACTTTGAAACATCAATGGTTTCTGAATAGGCTTTGGAATAAAGCATTTGTCCCAAAACATTGTAAATACGAACCTGGTTCACTTGCAGCCCATCTGGTTTGTGAAGATTTATAATACCCGAAGTTGGATTAGGGTATAAAACCATTTGCTGGTCAAACGTCAAATCGCCTGTACCCAAAAGAACTTGGTTGTTTTTTGAAATAATATCGTACTCTGGATCAAACTGAACGCCATTTACGGTAAAAGGCACAACGGGTTGAAAAGTCTGCCCGTCAAAAGTGTTGTCCAAAATAATATCCAGTGTTTCGCCTTGTGTTCCATGAAGTCTCAATGGAACTGGTACTTCAAAATAGGATACCGAAGGGTGGCTTTGAAACTGCGATATTTTCACATTAAGGCTTCCCGCAGTGGCTTGGTTCCAACGGATAGTAAAACGTGGATATCCTTCCCCATAAATCCAATCGTCAAAAAATTCCGAAAGGTCTTCGCCGCTTGCTGTTTCCATATTTCTGATGAGGTCTGGGGTCTTTGCGTAGCCATAAGCGAGAGCCGGATCGGCCAAATAATCTTTCAGGCCTTGAAAGAAAACAACATCACCCAATTTCTTGCGAAGCATATGTAAGACCATAGAGCCTTTATTATAGCTAAGCCTGCTGCTGAAAATTCGGTTTACCGAAGTAGTGTCTTGAGCGGGAATGTAAACTGAACCATCTGGATAATCTGTAATTGAACTAATTTTATCCTGTTTCCAACTTCTAAAAGCTGCTTCGCCATCCAAATTCTCTATTACAATTCCAGCCAAATAGGTAGCGAAACCTTCATTAAGCCATATATCTTGCCAACTGCCGCAAGTAACCTTATCTCCGAACCATTGATGGGCAAGTTCGTGGGCAATCAACCCACGGCCCAGACTGCCCATAAATGAAACGGTTGTGTGTTCCATGCCGCCGCCCCAGCCAAACTGTGCGTGTCCGTACTTTTCATTGGCGTAGGGATAAGGTTCAAAAAGATCTGCAAATAGATTCATAATGTCCACGGTTACAGGCGTGCGCGATTGTGCGTATGAAAGGTCTTCAGGGTAAATGTAGTTTACAATTTCAAAAGGGTTTCCGTTGTTGGCGACGGTATGTGAATAGACTGTATAGTTTGTAACCGCGATCGCAACCAAATAAGCTGGAATTGGATATTGGTGCTTGTAATGGGTTGTTTTGTTACTGCCATTCACTGTTTGGCTCAATTCTAAACCATTGGAAACCGCAACATATTCTTCATTGCTAGGATTGAAGCGCGGTGTGGTAATATACACATCCAGCAAATCAATTTTATCTATCAAATCCTGTTTGCATGGCCACCAAGCTTTAGCGCCAAAAGGCTCTGAAAGGGTCCACATCACAGGGTCTCCATTGTGGGTGTCTATTTCAAAAGAACCAAAGCCGGAACTTATTGGGTTTCCGGAATAACTGATGGAAAGCGAATCTAAAACGCCTTGATTTTGCATCTGGGGCAGTGTGATTACAACTTCGTCATTATTGTTTTGCGTGAAGGAAAGCGGTGTGCCACGCTGGGTTACTGCTGAAACGGTCATATTGTCCACGAGTTCAAAAGTAACGGTGTTCATATTTTCTTTCGCTTCAAAATGTGAAGTGACCTTGCCGCTAATAAATGCTTGGGTTGGATTAACGTTCAACTCCAACCTAGCATATTTTATGTCATAATTGCCAGTATTCATATTGCGTTGGGGAGTAAACAAACCCATTGCGGCTTTGGCTTCTGCTTCGCTTATGTCGTCTGTTCTAAAATTTTGGGAAAAGGAAAAAAAGGAGATTAGAAATAAAAAGGGGAGTACCAATGCTTTCATTGTAAAATGTTTGTCTTGATTATACGATGGCTGAAACTAATGGGACGATTTCTGAAGATGTAGTAAGGAGAAACCAAAGGATTCATTTCAACGTGAAATTTAGGATGTTAAATGTATTCATTTTGATAGTATTAGGACTTATTTTTGCGCCCAAATATGTGTATTCAGTCTAAAATTTAACGCGATGCTTACTTTTTTTAAGAAATATAAATTCTTTGCGGTCTTCTTTCTTATCCTTTCAATTATCATTATTACGGTCATTTACCAAATAATGATACCCAAAAAAGTGTTGAAAATCTATCAACCTGCAGATGTTTCATCGGAATTGGTGGATACTACACTTCAATATGTAAAAAAATACCACACCATCGCAGATTTTAGCTTGACCAACCAAAACGGGAAGACTATAACGCAGGAAGATTATAAAGATAAAATCTATGTGGCGGATTTTTTCTTCACAACTTGCCAGACCATTTGCCCGATAATGACAGATAACATGGTGAAAATACAAGAAAACCTGAAAAATGATAATGGAGTTTTACTGCTTTCGCATACCGTAACACCTGAAATTGACTCTGTTGCCCAACTTAAAAAATACGCTTTGGAAAAAGGCGTGAACGATTCAAAATGGAACTTGGTGACTGGCGATAAAAAAGAAATTTACGATCTGGCAAGAAAATCCTATCTCGCTGCCAAGGATGTTCCATATTCTGACAATGATCTAGTACACACCGAAAACTTTATACTCGTAGATAAAAAGAAGCGCATCCGCGGTTTTTATGACGGCACCGATTCTGAATCAATTGAAAAATTATTGGCAGATATTAAAATTTTGGAACAGGAAAACTAATTGGAAGAACCTTGACAAAGTTGATTTCGGTTAAATAATTCTGAATCTTGAATTCTTCTTTCTAAAATAAAACCTTTACATTTGCCTTGTTTAAAATCAATCTAAATAAAAGATGATTACAATCGCTTCATTAAAAAAAGGGCAGCGCGGCATTATCAAGGAATTTTCAGTAGATGTTGTTCCCCTAAAACTTTTGGAGATGGGCTGTCTTCCGGGCAACGAGGTTTCTTTGGTACAAATAGCTCCATTCAACGATCCTTTATACCTAAACATCAATGGTAGCCACCTTGCTATTCGGAAGGAAACTGCCTGTCTGATTGAAATTGAATTGATATAATTTATAATACATCCGCTGTTTATTGAGCCCTTCAACAGGCTCAGGACAGGCTCAGTCGAAGTATGGCAAAACACATAAATGTTGCACTTATTGGAAACCCAAACACTGGAAAAACCTCTGTGTTCAATCGGCTCACGGGGCTGAACCAAAAAGTGGGAAACTATCCTGGAATCACTGTTGAAAAGAAACAGGGCACTTGCAAGTTTGGCAGAGCCTGCAAAGTCCATGTCCTCGATTTGCCGGGGACCTATAGTTTAAATGCTTCATCGGTCGATGAAAATGTTGTTATTGAACTGCTTCTGAACAAAAATGATAAAGATTTTCCTGATGTTGCAGTTGTGGTTGCAGATATTGAAAACTTAAAGCGAAATCTGCTGCTTTTCACACAAATAAAGGATTTGGGAATTCCCACAATTCTCGCCATAAATATGTCCGACAGGATGAAACGGAAAGCAATTTCACTGGACGTTCCTTTACTTGAAGAAAAATTAAAGACGAAAATTGCCCTAATCAGTTCACGGAAAAATTTGGGTTTCGATTATTTAAAGGAATTGATTGAAAACTACAATCAGCTTTCCACAAAACCTAGCTTGAACGCCTCCAGCATTTCCCCGGAATATTTTGACCGCTTGCGAAAAGCCTTTCCAAACCAAGATCTTTACAAGCTTTGGCTCGTGATAACGCAAGACGTGAACTTCGGAAAATTGGACCGAAATGAGTTGAAAGGCGTGGCCTCTTTCCAAACAGAATCGGTGAGTAATCTTAAACGGCTTCAGCAAAAGGAAACTGTTGCTCGCTATCAGTTTATAAACGAAACTTTAAAGGAAACACTTCACATAGATACTGCAAACGCAAAGGATTTAAGAAGCCGTTTGGACCGCGTTTTGACCCACAAAGTTTGGGGTTATGCCATTTTCTTCGGAATTCTACTTCTTATTTTTCAAGCTATTTTTGATTGGAGCGCCTATCCGATGGATTTTATTGACAGCTCTTTCGCATCCTTAAGTGAATGGACTAAAAACACCTTGCCGCCTGGAGATTTTTCTAGTTTGATTGCTGAAGGAATTATTCCTGGTCTTGGGGGAATTGTAATTTTTATTCCACAAATAGCCTTTCTTTTTCTTTTCATATCGATCCTCGAAGAAACTGGCTATATGAGCCGCGTGGTCTTTTTGATGGACAAACTGATGCGTCGCTTTGGGCTCAGCGGAAAAAGTGTGGTGCCGCTAGTTGCTGGAACCGCCTGTGCCATTCCAGCCATCATGGCTACCCGAAATATTGAAAACTGGAAGGAAAGATTAATAACCATCTTGGTTACGCCTTTTACAACTTGTGCTGCGCGTTTGCCGGTTTATTTAATAATTATAGCCTTGGTAATTCCAGATACCCGCGTTTTGGGAATTTTCAGTTTGCAGGGCCTCACCTTAATGTTTATGTACATTTTAGGTTTTGGTGCCGCAATATTTTCGGCATATTTGCTGGACAAAGTTTTAAAAATCCGTTCCAAAAGCTTCTTTGTGGTAGAAATGCCCAATTACAAACTACCTCTTCCTAAAAATGTTTTGATTACCGTAGTTGAAAAAACCAAAGCTTTTGTTTTTGGGGCAGGAAAAATTATCCTTGCAATTTCAATCATTCTTTGGGTATTGGCTTCTTATGGCCCAGGTAATTTTAACAATGCAGAAGAAATTATTAAAAATGAATACGCATCGCAAAATCTTTCAGAAGAAGACATAGAGATGCACATAGATTCCTATAAACTGGAACATTCATACATAGGTCATGTGGGGCGCGCCATAGAACCTGCCGTTAGACCTTTGGGATATGATTGGAAGATAGGCATTGCTCTAGTAAGTTCCTTTGCCGCACGCGAAGTATTTGTGGGAACTCTGGCCACAATATACAGCGTGGGCAGTGAAGATGAACAAACCATAAAAAGCAGAATGGCCGCTCATGGTGGGCCAGGGCCCACCCCATGCAACCGCTTTGCGCTGAGGCGTCAGCGCGATCCGAGGCTCAACGCAGCAGCGGCGTGTCCAGCACCCCGGAGGCCTCGCCCGTCACCTCCTCGAAGGCCGCACGCAGGTCGTCGAGGCTGACACGGCCGCGGCCGACCAGCAGGCGCGAGACGTCGTCGATGTCGCGGCGGTCGTCGGTGAGCCTCTGGATCTCGCGGTCGAGTTCGACGAACAGGGCGACGGCGCGAGCGGTGCGCGGGCCGTGGCTGCGGTCTGACTTGAGGCTGCTGATGCGGCGGCCGTGGTTGCGCATCCAGTCGAAGGCCTTGCGCGCGCGCGCTTCGTTGAGCAGGCCGGCGCGACGCATCATCTCGATCGAGTAGAACTCGGCCAGCCCCTCGGCGATCCAGTCGTCGCCGGCGGCGCCGCGCACCCGCGAGATCACGTGCACGAGTTCATGCACCAGCGTACTGGTGCCGTTCTCGCTGATCAGCGGGCGGTCGGAATGCAGGTACAGCGAGCGCGGGCCGGACAGGCCGCCGCGCCACATCGGATCGGTCGCACCGACGATGAGGATCTTCTCCGGCAGCCGCCCGAAGGCCTCCTCCATCTCGCCGGCCACGAGATTGATGTACGCGAGGTACTCGTTGCGGCGCATGGGGTCGCCCTTGGGCGCGGCCACCGCGGTTTCCATGTCGCCAATGAAGTCGCGGCGGATGCCGATGTCGCCGGCGATCATCCAGCCCACCGGGCGCTGGAAGCGACGGTCGTCGTCGGCAACGTCGAACACCGGCTCCTCGCCGCGGCGCTTGAAGGGCGTATCGACGCCGCCCCAGCCCTCGGGCAGTTCGAAGCGGATCGTCGCGCGCGCCCGCGAGTCGCGGGTCAGGCGCGCACGCGCGGAGGGCACC
>JAPKFY010000092.1 GCA_026646335.1 Aequorivita sp.
GTGTAGTCGTTATTTGTTTCTTTCAAAGCGAGCAACAAATAGTTTCCTTCCTTTAAATTTGTAAGTTCAAAAGTACCCGTACTGTCTTTTGTGACCGTTATAAAAGTTGGCTTTTCTGAATAAACCAATGAATCCTTAAATGTTTCGTTTGCCTCATAAAGCATTACGGTTGTGGGAATTTCTGGCGTAATAAACTGCGCATCCTTTACTTTTCCGGAAAGTTTTAAACTATCGATATAGGCTCCCGTGGAAAAAATATATTTAAAATATTCAAACTGGTTTCCCTCATTGTTGTCCACAATGCTCTTGCCAAAGTTGAAGGAATAGGTCGTGTTCGGTTTTAAAGTATCTATCAATTTAATTTTCAGCGTTTTTGATGTGCTGAGCGGCGTGATGATGGGCGTGTATTTCATCGGTGGCGAAATGATGAGCTCCTTATTTAAATCTTTCAGTTTTATGTATTCGTCAAAACGGATTTCAATTTCGCTCCCTGTAAAATTTGTACTGTAGTTTTCGGGGCTGCTCCTAACTATTATAGGCGGAACGGTGTCCCGTGGCCCACCGGAAGGCGTCCCTTTTTTTGCGCAATCCACAAATGAAAGCATAAACAGAAATGCGATGGGTATATAAAGGAGACGGTGTTTCAAGTTGAAAAGTTATCGGTTATCTGTTATCGGTTATCTGTTATCTGTTATTGGTTATCTGTTATCGGTTGTCTTTTAAAGGACAAAAAATATATTCTAAAAATATATGCTCAAAATTAAGCAATACGAAACAACTAATAACAATTAACATACAACTATTAACTGCTAGGCTATAGCAATCGTGGCAATACTTATCTTCACATTTTCGCCTTTCAGCAATTGCAATGCGCATTTTTCCAGTGTGGCGCCGGTGGTAATAATATCGTCCACCAACAAAATATGCTTATTCTTTATTTCACCTAGATTTTGAGTATGGAATAATTCTTCGGCCTCAAAACGGAGGATCCTCGTCTTGAAAACCTGAGATCCCGTTTTGGAAATTTTTATCAAAATATCATCCCGATACGGAACATTTAAGGCCAGAGCAATTTCTTTTCCGAATCCTTCCACTTGGTTAAAGCCTCGCTTTTTAAGCTTTTGTTTATGCAAAGGAACAGGAATTACCATTTCTATTTCTTTATATTGACTGTATTCCGCCAATTCCGCCCCCAGCCATTTTCCAAAGAAAGAACTTATTTCTTTTTTTCCGCGATATTTTAAATTGTGCAACAATTCCTGTGTTAATCCTCTTTTCTGAAAATAAATTAGCGCCGTTGCATTTTTCGCCAAAAATCTTCCATAAAATTTATCTTTCAACATTTCACTGCCTGTTTTGTGAAAAGAAGCTATCGGAAGTGAGTGGATACAGTCCAAGCAAAGCAATTCCTCCCCCTTGAGGAGTTGCTCCTTACAGCCAACACATACTCTGGGAAAAAGAAGATTTAACATACTTTAAGAATTTTTACCATTTTGTAAACATTTGTTAAAGAAATACCTACCTACATTTACCAGCTAAACTTAACTTATTAATTATGAGTACTGAAAACGAAAACAATAGTGGCAAATTCAAGATCCTTATTGGGGTTCTTTCGGTTTTGCTTATTGCCTTGGCGGTTTATACCGTAACATTGTTCAACGACAATAAATCTACGATTTCAAATCTTGAAACGCAAAAAGCAGATATCGAGCAGGAGTTGGAAGGATTGATTGCTAATTATGACGAAGTAATCAAGGATAACGAACTTAAAGATAAAGATTTACTGGCCGCTAGAGAAAGAATTACAATTCTTTTGGACTCTGTAAAAGATGCAAAAGCGAATATTGGCTTGATCGAAAGATACAAAGCAGAAGTGGGCAGACTAAAACAAGAACGCGTTATGCTTTTTAAACGTGCAGACAGTTTGATAGCCGCCAACAAACAACTCGCTATGGAACGTGACAGCACTTCAACAGAGCTATCCAACACTCGAATGGTGGTAGATTCTGTAAGCCAAGAAAATGTAGCGATGACTGAAACCATCAAAAAAGGTTCCGTTGTTAAAGCCACTGACCTTCGTGGGGAAGCAGTTATTGTCAGAAGCAACGGAAAGGTTGTTGATACAAAACGCGCTAGCCGTGCCGATAAAATTAGAGCTTGTTTTACTTTAGCTCCAAATGCTATTGCCAAAAAAGGCGATAGAATTCTTTACGTGCAGGTTATAAACCCAAAAAATAAAATGATGGGCGACAACACTGTAAAACAATTTGATGACAAAAACCTAAACTACAGTGCTTCAACAAACGTTTTTTATGAAAATGACGAACTTGATGTTTGTATTCTCGTAAATGCTTCAGAAGCTGATCTTGTGGAAGGTAGGTATACCATCAATCTTTTTGATGGCCCGAACCAAGTTTCAACTACCTCTATGGAGCTGAAGTAATTCGCCTATTCCCACAAGGAAAAATTTAAGAATATTTGAAAAACCATTGCATTTGTTGCAATGGTTTTTTCTTTGAAAAAAAAATCGACTCCCCCTTCGGGGGTTGGGGGGACTTTCCTATTTTTGCCCTATGGCAAATAATGAAGATCAATTTAAAAAAGTAGTCTCCCATGCAAAGGAGTACGGTTATATTTTTGCATCCAGTGAAATCTACGATGGCCTAAGCGCCGTTTACGATTACGCTCAAAACGGTGTAGAACTAAAGAAAAATATTCGCGAATATTGGTGGCGCAGCATGGTCTATATGCACCAAAATATTGTAGGTATCGATTCCGCAATATTGATGCATCCCACAACTTGGAAGGCTTCCGGCCACGTTGATGCTTTCAACGATCCGTTGATAGACAACAAAGATTCCAAAAAACGCTATCGCGCAGATGTGCTTATTGAAGATTACGCTGAAAAAATCTATCAAAAAGCCCAAAAGGAAATTGAAAAGGCAAAAGTGCGTTTTGGCGAAAGCTTTGATGAAGAACAATATTGCGCAACCAACGAGCGCGTTGTTAACTATTTAGCCGAAAACCGAAGAATTTTGGAGCGAATGGGCAAATCTTTAGGCAATGAAGATCTTGCCGATGTAAAAGCCCTAATTGATGAACTGGGTATTGCCGATCCTGAAACCGGTTCAAAAAATTGGACTGAAGTGCGACAGTTCAACCTTATGTTTGGAACAAAATTGGGTGCTTCCGCAGAAAGTGCGATGGACCTTTATCTTCGTCCCGAAACTGCCCAAGGTATTTTCGTGAACTTTTTAAACGTTCAAAAAAGCGGAAGGATGAAAATTCCTTTCGGAATTGCCCAAACTGGAAAAGCGTTCCGTAATGAAATTGTTGCACGACAGTTTATCTTCCGTATGCGTGAGTTTGAGCAGATGGAAATGCAATTCTTTGTTCGTCCTGGCGAAGAACTAAAATGGTATGAATACTGGAAAGAAACCCGTTTAAAATGGCATCTTTCTCTTGGAATGGGCGAAGAAAATTATCGTTTTCACGACCATGAAAAGTTGGCGCATTACGCCAATGCCGCGGCAGATATTGAATTCAACTTTCCATTCGGCTTTAAGGAACTGGAAGGAATCCACTCAAGAACTGATTTCGATTTAAAAGCACACGAAAAATTCTCTGGAAAAAAACTACAGTTTTTCGATCCAGAATTAAATGAAAGCTATGTGCCCTATGTAGTTGAAACTTCAATCGGTCTGGACAGAATGTTTCTCGCTGTTTTGAGCAATTCACTGCAAGATGAGACTTTGGAAGACGGGAGTGTAAGAACCGTTTTAAAACTACCCGCAATATTAGCACCTGTAAAAGCAGCCGTTTTACCCTTGGTAAAAAAAGATGGTCTGCCAGAAATCGCACAAAAAATAATCGATGAGTTACAGTGGGATTACAACGTAATTTATGACGAAAAAGATGCTGTAGGAAGGCGCTACCGTCGTCAAGACGCAGCAGGGACTCCGTTCTGCATTACCGTGGACCATCAAACCATTGAAGACAATACCGTAACCATCCGTTATAGAGATACAATGGAGCAGGAACGCATTAAGATTGAAGAAATTTCAGAAAAAATGAAGGAGACCATTTCATACAAAAACTGGCTTTCTGAATAATTTTTTAAGTGGTTAATTCTATATTTTGAAGGAGGAGGATATTAATTTATCCTCCTTTTTTTATGTCGACTATTTCTGCGGGGGTTGCTTTATCACAACGGTTCATTCTTCGAAGGCCATTGAATCTTATCCACACTTTTTGTCCATCTATTTTGAAGGCTTCATCCAAATTGATGGGATCCAAATAGTAAAATTCCATCTTGTCGCCAGGCATCTGAATTGTGTATTCACAATCTCCATCTTTATCTGAATATATGATAGTACCCAGTAAATAGCCAGCAGCCATCATTTTTTGTGCATCCATCTTTTCATTATTTCCGTTGGTTTCGGTCGTTGTGGTTGTTGTGGTTGTTTCAGTCGTTGTTGTAGTTTGCTTTTCTGTGGTGCCACAGGAAAGAATTAATATTGAAAAAACTGCAAGTCCTGTTTTTAAAAACATTTTATTTTTTTTTAAATGATTAATGAAGATACGAAAATTAAAAATAAGCCCGCAACTGAATACTTCCAGTATGCACTGTTTTTGATGTTTCACTTTTTCTTCCAAAATAGGAAAGATTGGCGTCCAGATATTTTGTTATCCGCTTTTGGAAAAGTAAACGCCAAGTAAAATTGGTGCCCGGCTGTAAACCTTCCAACATTTGGTAAGCCACTGGCGAAAAAGGACTTCCTTCAAATTTATTGTCAATATAATTAAACTCGCCATTTATTGAAATCTTTTCTGCATTGGTGTAGGCGAAAGAAAAACCAACCGTTTGCTGGTTAAGTGATTCCATTTCACCCAACTGATTTTCTTGGTTTGCGAATTCATAAAACACATCAAAACGAGCTTGCTGACTAAATAGGTATGAAATTTTTGGATTGAATTCATATGAATCCAAACGATAGTTTCTATTAGCAAAATTTTCTGAAAGACTTTCGTTGCTTCCCATGGCGCCTTTTAAATTCAGCAACCAACTTTCCCAAAATTTATGGTTGAAATTGAACTGATGACTTTTCAAATTATTTCGTTGCAAACCCACAGCAAGCAAATTATCCGCTGAAGTAGAAATAAAAGTATAGCTCGTAGTAAAATGTTGTTTCCCATGATTGAAAAACAAAGCATTCCGAAAATTCAACGTAAGCCCCAATTGGTCATCACCGCCATCCTCAAACGGATTTATATTGAACCCATCGTTTTTTCTTTTCACCTTTCGGTCCAAAACATAGGAAGTTTGATTGTAAAAATGTGAAAGTAACTTTTTAAACCCTTCTTTGTTTGACCAATTTTGCGGATTCAACGTAAGGATTTGGCTGAACTTATTCTGCCGAATCTTCAAAAATATTTGGTTCGGAAGTAAAATCCGAATATACTCCGCTTGGTCTTGAAATTGGGCAACTTCAAACTCTTCAAGCTCTTGGATACCGTTGTTGTTATAATCAATCCACATATAAACACCTTGCCCCGGCTCAGTTTTTACATAAGTGAATTCCTGCTGCGGAATCACCCCATTATTGGACTCCAACGCAGTATTTAAGCGAATGCCGCCGTCAAATAGCGATTGATTGTAAAGGATTCGAGAATTCAACGAGCGTTCGGTTTCGCGTTTGTCTATAGTTACGGGAAGAGAATCATTAGGGTCAAAACCAGTGCCCGGTTTTGGTTCATATTTTAAAGTCCTGTAATTGGCAAAGGCTGAAAGCTGGGTGTTTTCAGTGTTTATGAGTTTTGATTTTAAATAATAGGTATTGGATGAATTTACTTTTTGAAGCAAGTTGTTCCGCACGCTATCATTCACCCGAAACTGATACCCTGCTTCCACAAAAACTTTGGCACTATCGCCAATGCCCGAAAACACTTCAAAAGCGCTGAATTTTTGACTTACGGGAGAAATGCTGTCTCGTGAAACATCCTTTATTTGGTTGTCTTCAAAGGCTACTTTTCCGCCAACCCAGGCTTTTTCAAAAGAATAAGTCGTCGTGTTGTTCAATCTGAAAAATTTAGAGGAAATGGAATCGGCTTTGCTGTTCAGAAAGCTTCCGTAAGTCAGCAATCGCAATTTTTTCAGCTTTAATTCAGAAGCGATTACGTGCCGCGTACCGTTGAAATTTTCGGAAAAATTCAAGTTTTGAAATTCATAACGGCCCCCGCCAATCTTCGGGTGTGAAACCTCAACGCCTGAAATCACAAAACTTTGGTTTCCCATTGGGTTAATGAGGTTCCAGTCTCTATTGAATTCGATATTGTAAAGCCTTTCGATAGTCCTGAAATCTTTTTGAACAAAATCCAGCGAGCCAAAAGCATCCACTTTCAGCGTATCTGACGATGTCAAAACACGTTGTTTGAAAGCCAATCTTCCCGCAAAACCGTCGTTGTTGTCATCGTCAATATCGCTGAAAAGATTGAGGTCGTTTTGACTGCCAGCAACTTCAAAATCAATACGCGTTTTTTCGGAAGGGTGGAAACTTCCGTTTACGCCACCAACCTGCAATTTTACAGGAGCATTCAAACGAATAATCGGCTCATAGTTTCCTTGAGGTACACCATTCACTGGCACCACATATTCAAAAATACGGCTGATGGCGTTGTTGTTGCTAATCACATAATTGCCATTATTATTGCCCACAAGCGAAAACCGAACGCTGAAAAGTTCATCGTCAGGATTACTTGAAAACACGAAGGCTTCTTCACCGTTTATGATTTCCTTTTTATAAAGAATTTTGTTTTCGGAATAGGTGTCTGGCACTGCCGAAGGCGCGGCCATCAAATCTTTGTCATCGCCGGCGGACTTTAAAATCGCAACCTGTTCTTCGGTAAGGTTTTGTTGGAGCGGTTGGTTTTTTGCGTCATTTTCAGAATATACATAGACGCCTAAATCTAGGTTTTCACTTGTATAATTTCCGCCGCCGTAACCAATGAAGCGCGTATAGCTTCTATCTGTATATTGATATTCCACCGAAATACGCATGTTGCTCGTTATCGGGTAGGTTGGATTGAATTTTATTTCACCTGCGTTATAATCAATTACATAATCTTCATTTTCGCCGCGTTTCAAAAGCAAACCGTTCACATAAACCCGTTCGCTTCCCGAAACTACCAAAATATAGAGTTCGCCGTTTGGACCAATCAATTTATACGGCCCTTGGTTTCCTTCCTGGCCAATAAATTCACTTTTTGAAAAAACGCCACGCACCAAGGCACCCGATGCATAGGCCGAAATTTTTGAACCGTCTTCATTATTAAATGTTCCGCCAAGCGAAATTCCCTGTACTTTTTTTGTAAATCTTCCGAAATAGCTATTGTTGTTTTGAAGGTCAACATCGCCCGCACGGATGTTCCAGTTTTCGCCAAAAAGTTCGATGAAAATTTGGTCAAATTCATTTAAACTTTGTGAATAACCACCTTCTTGTGTGGGAATGTTAGCATCTTGTATGGAAGCTCGAATGGAAACTTTCTCGCTCAGTTTTCCTGTAATTTGAAGGTCCAATTCACTGTTTACTACGGCGTTTTGATTGTTTCCGATGGTAATGCCGCGCGAAATGCTTCCCGAGGTATTCAACCCTTCAAAAGGTGTGAAAATATTTTTATTCGTGCTTTGATCCAGAGAATATAACTTGTCGATTTTCCCGGTATTTTCAACTATAATTTTTGGGTCAAGGGCGAAGTAATCCCTTGTTAAAAAATCTGGGTATTGTAAATATTGAACAGTCAGCGAGTCCTGCTGTTGCTGCAATTCTTCGGAAAAAATAATAGTCCCTTTTTTGAAATCTATCCTATAAGAAAAGGGGTTAGGAGAATTTCCATCCTTATCGCGAATAATGAACCGCTTCGGGTTGATGCCCGCGCTGTCCAAAACCACGGTATCTTTTAACGCAACTTTCTTCTCTTTATAATTTGAAGAAATATCCTGCGCATAGCCAATAGCTGCAATAAAAAAGAGAAAAACAGACAGGTATAACTTCATCAACTATAAAACTAAACACTTGGGTTTTTATTTTGTCGGATATTTTATGATAACCTTTTTGGAATTGGTTAGCGTAAAAATACAATCTTATTTACTTTAGCAACGCAAACACTTTGTGTACTCTGTGCCTTTGTGGAAAAATTATAACTACCACAGAAGCACAGAGGTCGCAGAGAACTAATTCTTTAAGATTTGAAAATAATCTCGTACAATGTAAACGGAATTCGCGCGGCGATGCGCAAAGGATTCATTGAATGGCTGCAAGCCGCAAACCCAGATGTTATCTGCCTTCAAGAAACAAAGGCAAATTTTGACCAAGTGGAAATCGAGGAAATTGAAAAAGCAGGCTATCCCTATCATTATTGGTATAGCGCTGTGAAAAAAGGCTACAGTGGCGTGGCAATTTTTTCAAAAATAAAACCAACCCACGTGGAATACGGCACCGGTATTGAATATATGGATACCGAAGGAAGAAACATCCGAGTGGATTTTGATGATGTTTCTGTTATGAGTCTGTATTTGCCCAGCGGTACTAATATTGACCGACTGGAGCACAAGTTCACTTACATGGACGATTTTCAGAAATATGTTGACACGCTGAAAAAAGAAATCCCAAACCTAGTTATCTGTGGTGACTACAACATTTGCCACGAAGCTATTGATATTCACGATCCTGTTCGGAATAAAAATGTTTCGGGGTTTTTACCTGTGGAAAGGGAATGGCTGGATGGTTTTATGAAAAGTGGTTTTATAGACAGTTTTCGTCATTTCAATAAAGAACCGGACAATTATACTTGGTGGAGCTACCGTGCCAACGCAAGAAACAACAACAAAGGTTGGCGGATAGATTACAATTTGGTTTCGGCACCGCTGAAAGATAATCTGAAACGTGCAGTTATTTTACCCGATGCAATGCACAGTGACCATTGCCCGCATTTGGTAGAACTACAATTCCCGTGAAAACGGGAATCTCAAGAATGGAAACTAAAAAAATAAATCCTAAACGTTAAAAAAGATTCCCGCCTGCGCGGGAAATAGCATGAAATACATTACCCTTCCAAACACAGATTTAAAAATCAGCAAACTCTGCCTCGGCACAATGACTTGGGGCCAGCAAAACACCGAAGCCGAAGCCCACGAACAGCTCGATTTTGCCATTGAAAAAGGAATCAACTTTATTGATTGTGCAGAGATGTATCCCGTCCCCGCAAACCCAAAAACACAGGGAAGAACGGAAACTTATATAGGAAACTGGCTAGCGAAAAAAAAGAACCGAGAGGATTTGATTATCACATCAAAAATTGCCGGCCCCAGTCGATCAATGGACCATATTCGACAGCCTTTGGATTTTAGCAAAAAATCTTTGGAAGACGCTATCAACAAAAGCTTAAAGCGCTTGCAGACTGATTATATAGACTTATACCAATTACATTGGCCGGAGCGCAACACCAATTATTTCGGACAACGCGATTACACCCATAAAAAAGATGAACTGTGGAAAGATAATTTTACTGAAGTTTTAATCCATTTGGAAGACTTCGTAAAGGAAGGGCGAATTCGTCACATCGGTCTTTCAAACGAAACCCCTTTCGGCTTAATGCGCTGTATGGAAGAAGCTCGAAAAGGGAAGCTGAAAATGGTTTCGGTTCAAAATCCGTATAATTTGGTGAATCGGAAAGATGAAATTGGCCTTTCTGAAATTCTTCAGCGAGAAAATATTGCTTATTTGCCGTATTCGCCTTTAGGTTTTGGAACGCTCACCGGAAAATATTTGGATGGAACCGCTGATGCAAATTCACGGATCAACCAGTTTAAACAATACAGCCGTTACAGCAGCAAGACTGCTGTGGAAGCAACCGAAAAATATTATGAAATTGCCAAAAGGTGCGATCTCAGTTTAACGCATATGGCCTTAGCCTTTATTCTTCAGAAGAAATTTGTTACTGCTCCTATTATTGGCGCAACCTCAATTGAACAGCTTTCGGAAAATATTGAAAGCATCAAAATCTCACTTTCCAAAGAAATTTTAAAGGAAATCGATACAGTGCACAATCAAATTCCGAATCCGGCGCCTTAAACAAAAGCACTGTTTGAATTTCGAAAAGAAGCACCTAGGTGTTTTAAAGAATTACCGCATAAAAGCACCATTATGCACATTTGTTAAGGCTAAAAAAAAGTTAATTTGGAGGCAGGGGTTTTATTACGGTTTCGTTTACATAACCTTTTAAACTGTCAGGAGTTTGAATGTGAAACCACTTTTGGTTTTTACCCAAAACAATTATAGTATCGTTCTTTTTCAAACTTCCAAATTCTTTATAGACCGAGGCAGGGCCCTTGCGTACATCGGCCCGATTTTTTAAAGTAACAGCTTTTGTAACAGCTGATGGCATTTCGCTGGTTTGAATCTCCGTTTTCTTAATAAAGGAAAGTGGGTTCACGGCCCTCTTTGATTTATAAATCCCAAAGTGAAGATGTGGAGGGAGATCCTTGGCATTTCCGGTATTTCCCACAAAGCCAATCGTATCGCCAATTTTCAACTTTTCTCCTTCAAAAACCGCAATGCTGTCCAAATGTGCATAATATATTGTTTTCCCAAAAAGGTCATCGCGGAGCCAAACCTGTTTACCTCCCAAACCGCTTTCGCCAGCAGAGTCAATTATACCACCAGTGACCGCAATAACAGGCGTTCCACGATCTGCAAAAATATCAACCCCTTCGTGGGAACGGCTTCCTGTATCGCGCGGATCTGCCCAAAAACCCTGGATGTTCTTGTTGGAGCTGCCGCTCACGGGAAAAGCGTATAGCGGTTCGGTATAAATTTTCAGCACAAAGGGAATCTGCAATTTCATTTGCGGTTGTACAATAACTTTATAAAAACCCGAAGTTTCAATTTCCTGCGAAAGCGTTGCTTTTTTGTCTTCGGAACTTTTTAAATGTTTGAAAATTTTAAGTGAGTCGCTCTTCGCCTGAAAAAGATCTATAAAAACAAAAGCCGAATCTGACTGTTTTTCAACCTCAACAACAATCCGTTCGCCTTCCTTTAATTGAATATTATAACTGTAAACGTTGAAATTTTCTTCAGAAAAAACGCCGCTTTCGGAATAGGGAAGAGTGATTTGAAGACTGTCGCGTTTTGCATTTTCAAAAGCATTTTTCCACTGAAGCAATAGTGAATCGTTTTTTGAGAAATTGCGTTCGTAAGCCTCTCGGGCCGTGGGTTGCACGATTACATCAGCTGCCTTTTGAATTTCTTCTTTGCAGCTCGAAAAAATGATTCCCAAAAGAAATAATGTAAAAAAAACTCTCTGATTCATAGCGGTGCTAAAGTAACTAAAGTCCCCCTAACCCCCAAAGGGGAAACTCGTGCTCAAACCCCTCCCCTTTGGGGAGGTTGGGAGGGGACTTTCCCCCTTTGGGGGCTAGGGGGCTTCAAAAAGATGATGCACCACATCGTGCACCTTCGCCACTTTGATGATGTTTATGTGAAAATTATTCTTCGGAATCTTGCAGTATTTTGAAATAACAATAGACGTAAAACCGAGCTTTTCGGCTTCCAAAATACGTTGCTCCACACGGGTTACTGGGCGAACTTCGCCCGCTAAACCAACCTCTGCGGCGAAACAGAGCCGCTTGTCAATCGCAATGTCAATATTTGAGGAAAGCACAGCGGCAACAACAGCGAGATCAATTGCAGGATCGTCAACAGTAATTCCGCCGGTTACATTTAAAAAAACATCTTTTGCGCCAAGTTTGAAGCCGGCACGTTTTTCCAAAACGGCGAGAATCATATTCAATCTTTTTGCGTTATAACCCGTTGCACTTCGCTGTGGCGTGCCGTAAACCGCGCTGCTCACCAAGGCTTGAATTTCAATCATCAACGGGCGCATTCCTTCCAAAGTTGCAGAAATCGCAGTGCCGCTTAAATCTTCGTCATTTTTTGAAATTAAAATTTCCGAAGGATTTGAAACCTCGCGCAAGCCACTGCCCTGCATTTCGTATATGCCGAGCTCGTTGGTGCTTCCAAAGCGGTTTTTATTGGCGCGCAGTATTCTATAAATATGGTTTCGGTCGCCTTCAAATTGAAGAACCGTATCTACCATATGCTCCAAAATTTTTGGCCCAGCGATGTTTCCGTCTTTTGTAATATGGCCGATTAAAATGACCGGAGTTCCCGTTTCCTTTGCAAACTTTATAAGCTCTGCAGCAGTTTCACGAATTTGCGAAATGCTTCCCGCCGTGCTTTCAATATGGTCTGTATGCAAGGTTTGAATAGAATCGATCACCACAATATCTGGCTCAATTTCTTCGATATTTCTAAAAATATTCTGGGTTTTTGTTTCGGTTAAAATGTAACAGTTTTCAGAAATGGGTTGAATTCTTTCTGCCCGCATTTTTATTTGCTGCGCACTTTCCTCTCCTGAAACATAAAGTGTTTTATAGGGAAGCTGAAGCGCTACTTGAAGCATCAATGTACTTTTGCCTATTCCGGGTTCCCCACCTAAAAGTGTTAACGACCCAGGTACCAATCCACCGCCAAGAACTCTGTTCAATTCATTGTTTCTTGTGTCTAAACGCGCTTCTCGGAAATACGTTGCGGCTTGGCAACTCTCGTTGATGTGTTTTCAGAAGATTTCCAACTAACTTTTTCGGCTTTTTGGATTACTTCTTCAGCAATAGTATTCCATTCTTTACAGGCATTACACTGCCCTTGCCATTTTGCATATTGGGCGCCACAGTTCTGGCAGAAAAATGTTGATTTTGTTTTGGCCATAATAGTTCCGCTAAAATAAATATATTTACGCTAGAAACCTTCGCTAAATGAAACGCTTATTCCTCACTTTTTTTTTAATGTGTGTTTGCTCTTTGTCTGTAACTGCGCAACGATACCAATTTAAAAAGTATAAAACGGAAGAAGGTTTGGTTAACAACGAAACCTATGCTATCATGCAAGATAGTAAAAACAGAATTTGGATAAGCACCACTGGAGGTATAAGTTGCTTTAACGGAAGAACTTTCAAAAACTACACTACGGAAGACGGACTGGCTTCCAACATTGCTTTCAGCATTTTCGAGGATTCCAAAGGGCGGGTTTGGGTTGGCACACTGGACAATGGCATTAGCATTATTGAAAACGGAAAAATAACGAACCCAAAGGGTGTTGATTTTGATTTTTTGGGCAGTGCCACCCATATTTTGGAAGATGCCGAGGGTACTATTTATATCCTTTTCGTAAAAGGAGTTGTAGTCTATAAAAAAGGAAAACTTGAGTACTTGATAAAGGGAAATGAGGAAAACCAAATTTCGGGATTTCAATATGCCGTTTGGTTTGACAGCAATACTTTATACATAACTTCGTCCAACAAGGGTATTTTTAAAATGAGCCTTAACCCGTTAAAAATCGATAATATTTATAATGAAAAAGACGGGATAAACAATATTTGCTATTCGGCGTTTGTGGATGCTAAAAAGGATATTTGGGTAGGTGCCTATGGCGAACTGTATAAAATATCGAAAGGCATGCTTACCAAGTATAAATTTAAACAGGAAGATTTTGACAAAAACCGCGTTTATGGAATTTTAGAAGAAAATGAAAATGAACTTTATTTAAGTTTTGAAGGTAATGGTTTCGGAATTTTTAATAAGCAAACGGGTGGTTTAAAGATTATAAATGAAGCACAAGGTTTACCCACAAAATATATTTATCGGATGATCAAAGACACCGAAGGCAATCACTGGATGACCAGTTACGGTGAAGGGATAATACGCTTCAGAGATACTGCTTTCAAAATATATGACGACACACAGGGTTTGTCATCAGTGAATGATATTGTGGAGTGGAACAATGAATTGATTATAGCTACAAATGATGGAGTAGTTGTTTTAGATGACAACAAGAATATCTCCCAAATAACTAAAGGTAGTCCAATAAAAAATCTCTTTGTTACACCTGAAGACAATCTTCTTTATACTACCAACACAGCGGTTTTTGAACACTCTAAGACCAGCGAGAGACCCGTATTAATAGATGAGGGAGATTACAATTTGTTGTTTAAGGAACGAGACAAAACATTTCTTTTTGGAACAGATAATATTAAGGTTCTGGCAAAAGATTCAACATATTTTATTAGATCGAGAAGGTCAATAGCCATTAAACCCATTGGAGACCGTTACATACTTTGTAAAATAAGCGGTCTGTTTCAAATGAATGACAAAAAAACAGACACCATTCCTGGACTTCATCCCAATTTACACAATGATTTTAGAAGTTTGGTCGCCATCAATGCAAACGAAGTACTTGCCGGAAGCGAAAAAAAACTATACCACATCACATTACAAAACAACAATTTTAAAACTCAGACTTTTGAGATGAGCCGTTTCCCTGCATTAAAACATTTTCGGGCATTGAAGGTTGATGGCAATAATTTATGGTTGGCCGGAAGAGATGTTTTAATCAAAGTTGATCTTGGGCTTTTATTGAAAAAAGACACAGTTGTTGCAAAAAAATATGGAACTGTGCCCCATTTTTTGGGAAATGATATCGATTTCAATTCGCTTTTGATTACGGCAGACAAAACTATTTTAGCCAGTTCCTTGAGCGGAATGCTCGCCTTTAATGAGAAAACCTTTCTCCCTAACACGCAACTTCCGAAACTGGATCTTTCACAAATTCTTTTGTTTTCCGAACCTTTGGAAGAAAGCCTTTATAGAACCAACAAAGGCATTGTTCTTCCCTATCAAAAAAACTATATGAGTTTTTCAATGGAAGCTATAACGTTCACTAATCCTGAAAACGTTAAGTATCAATACAGAATGAAAGGACTTCGGGACGGAAACGAATGGTCCAAGCCCACATTAGACCCAACCGTAGTGTTTTCCTACCTTCCACCAGGTAAATATGTCTTTGAATTTATTGCAGACAACGGTGATGGTGTATGGCAGACCCAGCCCTATCAATATTCATTTGTGATAACAGTTCCGTTTTGGAAGACTTGGTTCTTTTGGGTTTCTCTTTTATCTCTTGTTTCTATTAGTGTTTTTCTTTTTTATTATTTCAAAAATAAGGCTGAACAAAAAAGAAATGAAGCCTACACCCACAACCTCATAAAAGCCCAAGAGGAAGAGCGCACTAGAGTGGCCCGTGAACTTCACGACAGCGTAGGGCAAAAATTGATGCTCCTTACCAAAAAAACCAAAAGCGCCGGAAATCAAGAAATGGAAAAATTAGCAACCAATACGCTGCAAGAATTACGGGCCATTTCTAGAGGGTTGCATCCTGCAACTTTGGAACGTTTGGGACCCACAGTTGCAATTAGAAATATGGTTGACGAAGTAGATGCAAATACAAATATCTTTTTCACCCACGAAATTGAAGACGTAGATACTTTGTTAAGCAAAGAAGCATCCTTACATTTGTATAGAATTATCCAAGAAGTATTAAACAATATGGTAAAACACGCCGATGCTAAAGCAGCTTCAGTGATTATTGAAAAAAAGGAAAATACTATTAAGGCAATTATTGCCGACAATGGAAAGGGTTTTGAATATTCTGAAAAGGTAAAAACCAGTGAAAGCCTTGGAATGAAAACTTTACTTGAGCGGGCAAAAATATTACACTCAAAAATTGATATTAAGAGCCAAATAAATAAAGGAACCACTGTAACGCTTACAATTCCAATTTAAATGATCGACAAAAAAAAAGTTTCCACCGTTATAGCCGATGATCACCCGATGATCCTTAAAGGGCTCTATGATGAACTCACAGCAAATAATTATAATGTTGTTGGGCAAGCTACAAACGGAATGAAAGCTCTGGAACTTATTTTAACCCACAACCCTACAATCGCACTTTTAGATATCGATATGCCACTTTTAACAGGCTTTGAAGTGATAAAAATGGCCAAGCAAAAAGAAGTGGACACCAAGTTTATCATTCTATCCTTCCACAAGGAAAATGAATATATCTCTCAAGCCAAGGCACTACAAATAAATGGCTATCTTTTAAAAGAAGACTCTTTTTCGGAAATCGAGGAGTGTATTAAGTGTGTATTGAACAATGAGGTATACTTTAGTCATTCCTTTGTCCCAGCTTCACTTGCAAGTGTTTCGGAAGATTTAAAAAAAATAAAGTATTTGACTTCCTCTGAAAAAACCATTTTGAAATTGGTGGCCCAGCATATGAGCAGCAATGAAATTGCCGAAAAGCTATTCATTTCAATCCGCACGGTAGAAAAACACCGAAGCAATATAATTATGAAACTGGAAATAGAAAACACGACTTCAAATGCACTGACAAACTGGGCGTATTTGAACAGAAATGTTATAAAAGAGCTCTAGGATTAATACCCAAAATCATCTTTTATTTTATCTGCTCGGTCTAGTAATATATCAATAGTTATAAAATCAACTTCTTCTTTGTTATAGGCTCCTTGAAAGGTTTTCATTGCTTTTTTTGGTTCCCCGGTCTCTTCGTAATAACGTCCTAAATAATAATCGCCAAGCACGGTGTTTGGATATTGTCTTTTTGCAAGTGTCGCAATCTCACGTAGGGATTCCCACTGGTTTTTCTTTTCTGAAGCAGTAGCAGTGGCTATAAAATCGTTTACGCGAATATTGTTTGTTATACCGAAAAGATCCTCAATCACTTTATATTTATCCAGTAAATACTGGCTAATTGGTGTGTCCATTTTCAACAAAACTTCAGAAAATTCTTTTTTACTGATAGGTCTATAAACAGAAAATATTTTTTCCAAAGCATTCGGAATACCACGTCCGCCAAGGGAATAATGTGTTGCTCCGTCAAAATTATCATAATAATAGTTGAAGGATTTGCTTTTTAAACCACTTAATTGACTGTTTAAATCTTCGGTAGATTCCATCAACCCTTTTATGTCGTCGGTTCCCGTGGCCAAATAATAAAATATTTTTCCAGGTATTTGTGGAATCCGCTCCACAAGCCGTTCTTCCATCATTGGTGCCATATCTGGACTCAAGTTTATATATCCATTCAGCAATGGTGGGTCTTTGAAAAGATAATAGTTGAGAAAGTTTGCCGTGAAATCGTGGCCAACGCCAATGATAAACTTTGCGGTGCGGTATTTATTATCAATATAAGGTATTAGCTCTAGCCCAATAAATTCAAAAAAATTGGCGCCTTTTTCGCCTGGCATAAAGGTTTCGTCATCATAAGAGCAATCCTCATAACGGGAATCGTTCTGCATAACCCCAACAACTATGGACTCAGGCATATCTTCCCAATAACTGAAATAATCAACGTTTCCTGCCACTGGCTCAAAAAGATAATCGGCATCCAGGACCAAGACAATGGGGTATTTCTTTTTTACATTGGCATCGTAATTCCTTGGAAGCTGAATTTTCAGTCTTCGGGACTCACCGAGTTTGGTAGAATTGAATTCTTCGTAAATTATCTGGGAAAAAGAGGCGTAATTGAGCAAGACGCAAACTGCGAATAGTAGGATTTTTTTCATTGGTTAGAATTTTTAGGCAGCGGAAAGATAACAATTTTCAGTTTGTGGATTTTTTGCGAAGTAAAATTATTTCGAAAAAATTACAATTTAAGCCGTTTCCGATTGTAAAGTGGCAGTAAGGCTAACGAAAGGACGCCAAAGAAAACAATGGAAGAAATATTTGAAATCCAAACAATCCATCCAAAAGCAATGCCAATGGTTTTAGCAACTCCAAAAACCGTCAAAATTCCTGCTACTGCGGCTGGATAAGTTCCAAAACCACTATTGGTGAAGGCAAAAGTAAAACTGCCCACAACAAAAGTGATTATAATTGTGCCAAAAGGAATATTAGTAGTCTCTGGCAATGCATGCAGTGCTGTGTAAAAGGAAAGTAAGTATAATCCCCAAATTATAAACGTATGAAAAAGAAAAGCACCCTTTTTTTTCATTTTCAAAATACTGAAAACACCTTCTTTCAGGCCGATAACGAAGTTTTTTAATTTCTTATTTATGTTCGATTTTGAAAATTTAATGTATAATGGAATGCTTATGGCCATCAAAACAATTCCACAAAGCAGCAGATACAATACAGATGGCGGTATGCTTTCCAGAACGTAATCATACAGCACATCAAACTTGATTACCAATGCTAATACCGTGAAAAAAAGAAGAAAAATAAGATCTACAACCCTTTCAGAAATAATGGTTCCGAAACCTTTTTGGAAAGGCACGCCTTCATATTTATCTAAAATGATTCCTCGGGAAAATTCGCCGCTTTTCGGAATAAAAACGTTCATCAAATACGCCACGGAAACCGCCATAAAATTATTGGCCAATTTGGTTTTATAACCCAATGGTTCCAACATAAAATTCCAACGAAAGGAACGTGAAAGATGGCTCAAAACACTAAATGCAACTGAAAGCAACACAAAGCTATAGTTTGCATCGGCAAAATATTTTTTTGTTTCTTCAAGTTGTTGCGGTGTGAACGACTGATAGATATACCAAATCAAAAAAACTCCCAATCCCAGCGGGATCAAGATCTGTAAAAATTTTGAAAGGGAGCGGCTCAATTTATCGGAGTAGGTTTGTTTCCTCGTCCGGGAAAACCATTGCAGGTTTGAAGGTTTTGGCTTCTTCCAATTCCATCAGCGCATAAGTGATTAGTATCAGCACATCACCAGGGGCCACGCGTCTGGCGGCGGCGCCGTTCAAAGTGATTTCGCCACTGTTGCGAGGGCCCGGAATGGCGTAGGTTTCAAGACGTTCGCCGTTGTTGTTGTTTACAATTTGGACTTTTTCGCCTTGAATAATGTTGGCGGCGTCCATTAAATCTTCGTCAATAGTGATGCTCCCAATGTAATTTAGGTCGGCACCGGTAACTTTTACCCTATGGATTTTAGATTTTACTACGTGTATTTGCATCTTGCAAAGATATTAATTTAAAGGCATATTATCTATCAGCCGAATTTCGCCCGCAAACGCAGCAATAAAAGCTCTGTATTTTGAATCTTTGCTTTTCCGTTTTGCGGTTTTAAGTGTTTTTTCGTTGGCTATTTCAAAATATTCCAAATTCAAGTGGGGGTTTTGCAAAAACCGTTCCGCAACCATGGCATTCAAATCATTTATGGGAGTGAAACTGAATTTTTCGCGAACTTCATTTAATGTTTTATAAATAATTGTGGCTTCTCCAAATTGTTTTGCGCTTAGTCGTTTGTTCCGCGAACTCATTGCAAGTCCGTTTTTCTCCCTTAAAATTGGGCATCCCACTATTTTTACCGGTAATTTTTCGATGGAGACCAAATTCTTCACAATTTGCAATTGTTGAAAATCCTTTTCGCCAAAATAGGCCGTGTCAGGTTTTACAATTCTTAAAAGTTTGCTTACAATTGTACCCACCCCATCAAAATGTCCTTTTCTGTGTTTGCCTTCCATTTCATTTTCGAGACCTCCGAAATTGTATTTTTTTGCAGAAACTGAATCGTCATACAAATCTGAAACTTCAGGCAAGTACACAATCACGTCTCCTTTTAGATTTTTTAATAGTGAAATATCGTCTTTGGGAGTGCGCGGGTATTTTGCAAGATCGGCAGTGTTGTTGAATTGGGTTGGGTTCACAAAAATACTTACCACCACCAAATCATTTTCACTCAATGCCTTCTTTACCAAGGAGATATGCCCTTCATGCAAGGCGCCCATTGTTGGCACAAAACCTATTTTGTCATTATTCGCAGTGGAAGACAAGGCCTGCACCAATGTTTCTTTCTGGGTATGTATCACCATAAAATTGGGTTAAGAGCGGGCAAAATTAATATATTAAAGACAATCTACATAAATTTTCGTAATTTTGCGTGTTTTTAAACGCCTCGATGCTTTTGGGGCCAATTGCAAATAATACCTAAAAATCCCAATAGATGAAAGATAAAAGAGTCTTGTATGTGTCTTCCGAAGTAATACCCTATCTTCCTGAGACCGAGATTTCTTCAATGTCGTTTGAAGCCCCCCGGATGATCAACAACAATGGCGGACAGATAAGAATATTTATGCCCCGCTATGGCAACATTAACGAAAGAAGGCACCAATTGCACGAAGTGATTCGCCTTTCTGGAATGAACTTGGTGATCAATGATCTAGATATGCCTCTAATAATCAAGGTTGCCTCCATCCCAAAAGAGCGCATCCAGGTTTATTTTATAGATAACGAAGATTATTTTAAAAGAAAAGCGACCTATGCCGATGAAGAAGGCAATTTTTATAAAGACAATGACGAACGCGCCATTTTCTTCGCAAAAGGAGTTATTGAAACCGTAAAAAAATTAAACTGGGCGCCAGATATTATTCACGTTCACGGATGGTTGGCTGCATTTCTGCCCTTATATCTGCGGAATTATTACGGAAACGAACCGCTTTTTGAAAACAGTAAAATAGTTACTTCTGTTTACAATCAAGGCTTCGAAGGAACGTTAGCTAAAAATACGATTGATAAAATCCGGTTTGATGCCATTGATGACGAAGCCATTGCAGAACTTGAAGAACCAAATTATGTAAACCTTATGAAGATTGCCATCAAAAATTCTGATGCCTTAATTATTGCTTCAGAAGAAATACCTAAGGAGCTTGAGGAATATATTAACACTTTGGACAAACCAATGTTAAAATATCACAATATGGAAAATTTTTCGCAGGCATATTTAGATTTTTACAGCGAAAAAGTTTTAAAATAATTTCTTCAATATACAAGATGAAAACTGTTAGTAACGTTTCATCAAAAAAAAACAATTAAAAACGGATGAGATGCCCCGTAACAAAATGCGAAATAACGGAAATGTTTAAGTCGGGCATTCAATCTTTCTATATATCAAATATTCCTTGTAGATGAAAATTAAAAATTTGTTGCCCATAACAGGCACTATTCTATTTCTTATTATTGCATTGTCCTCTTGCCAAGAAGACGTTAGCACCATTGGTTCCGAAATTTTGGGAGACGAAGCTCCAAACGGAATTTTAGATGATTCACACACAATCGTTTCATACAGCAGAAAGCTTGGGCCGGTGCAGAGCAACAGATTGCCCGCATACCAACTTGGCGTATACAATGATCCAATTTATGGAAAATCTACTGTAAACCTACTTTCGCAACTCACCTTAGAATTAAGTAATCCAACCTTTGGCGACAGTGCTGTGGTAGATAGTGTTTTTGTGTACTTGCCCTTTTTCAGCACTGCAACAACAGTTGATAGTACAACCACTTACGAACTAGATTCCATTTACGGTTCTGCGCCCATAAACGTAAATATTTTGGCTTCCAATTTCTTTTTAAGGGAATATGACCCAAACACAGGGTTTCAGGAACTTCAAAATTATTACACTGATCAGGGCGCTACTTTTGAGCAAAATCTGGGCGCCGAATTGGGCGCAGTGGAAAACTTTATACCGACCGACAAAGGCTTTATTTTAAGAAAAGGAACAGACGATGAAGAAAAATTAGGCCCGGGATTACGAGTAAAACTGGATTCTCTTTTTTTCCAAACCAACATTATAGATATGGAAGGCACGGAGGAGTTGCGCAACAACAATAACTTCAAAAATTTCTTAAGAGGGCTTTATTTTGAAGTAAATTCCCCAACAAACGATGGAAGTCTTTTCATTTTTGATAAAACCAAAGCGTATGTTTCTATTTTTTACACCGCAGATAAAGTAAGCAACCCAGACGAAAAAGAAAGCAAAGTCTTCAAATTGAATTTAGGCGGCATTAGCGTGAATACTTTCCAAAACGAACTGTCCCCGCAAATACAAATTGCCCTGGAAAATCCCAATATAGAAACTGGGGAGGAAAATCTTTACTTGCGAGGTGGCGACGGTATCATTTCGGTAGTAGAGCTCTTCGGAAAAGATAATGACAACAACGGCGTGGCCGATGAACTTCAAGTACTTCGCGATAAGAAATGGATCGTAAATGAAGCCAACCTTTACTTTTATGTAAACCAAGATTTAATGGTTGGTGGGGCTACGGAGCCAGAGAGAATTATGATCTACGACCTTAAAAACAGCAACGTTTTGGTAGATTATCTGCTTGACCCTACAAATGGTTTGGATCCAGTTGATGCATTTTCCAATCACTTTGGCAAATTGGAGAGAGGAAGTGACGGCAATGGCAAATATTATAAGATGAAAATTACCAGCCACATCAGTAACCTTATAAATAAAGACAGTACCAATGTGCCTCTGGGAATTGTGGTTTCACAAAACGTTGCGATCCGCACAACCCAAAAACTTCAAAATCCAATGGAACCTAATATTGAACAGATTCCATCCAGTACCGTTGTTTCGCCGGAAGGAACTATTCTTTACGGAAACGCAGCCCAAAACCAAGAAAAGAGATTAAAGCTCCAAATATATTATACTGAACCAAAATAAACCCCGCTTATGTGTGGAATTGTAGGCTATATTGGCAAAAGAGAAGCATACCCAATTATTCTGAACGGTTTGAAACGTTTGGAATATCGGGGTTATGACAGTGCAGGTATTGCACTTTTTGACGGCACCGATATTCAACTTTGCAAAACAAAAGGCAAGGTCGCGAATCTTGAGGAAAAAGCCAAAAAAGAAATTTCGCGTAAAGGAAACCTTGGTATTGGCCACACCCGCTGGGCAACCCACGGAGTTCCTAACGATGTGAACAGCCACCCACACTATTCCAATAGCGGCGATTTGGTGATCATTCACAACGGAATCATTGAAAATTACGATTCACTTAAAAAAGAATTGATTAAAAGAGGTTACATTTTTAAATCTGACACAGATACCGAAGTATTGGTAAACCTTATCGAGGATATTCAAATAAACGAAAAGGTGAAACTGGGTAAAGCTGTGCAAATTGCTTTAAACCAAGTGGTAGGCGCTTATGCAATTGCCCTTTTCGACAGAAAAAAACCAGATGAAATTGTGGTGGCCAAGCTTGGCAGCCCTTTGGCAATCGGCGTTGGCGAGGATGAATTTTTTGTTGCCAGCGATGCTTCCCCTTTTATTGAATTCACCAACACCGCCATTTATTTGGAAGACGAAGAAATGGCTATCATACGCCTTGGACGCGATGTGAAGGTAAGAAAAATTAAGGGCGACAAACTTGTGGCTCCATACATTCAAGAGCTTCAACTAAACCTTGAACAAATTGAAAAAGGGGGTTATGACCATTTTATGCTGAAGGAAATTCACGAGCAACCCGCTGTTATAAAAGACACCTACCGCGGAAGACTGCTCGCCGATAAAGGCATCGTTAGGCTTGGCGGACTTGAGGATTATATTGAAAAATTCATCAACGCAGACCGTATTATTATTGTGGCTTGTGGAACTTCTTGGCACGCCGGACTGGTTGCCGAGTATATTTTTGAGGATTTGGTGCGCATTCCCGTTGAAGTGGAATACGCTTCCGAATTCCGTTACAGAAACCCAATCATTTCAGAAAAAGATGTGGTTATCGCCATTTCACAAAGTGGTGAAACCGCAGACACGCTTGCCGCAATAAAACTTGCAAAATCAAAAGGCGCATTCGTTTATGGCGTTTGTAACGTTGTTGGTTCCACAATTTCAAGGGAAACCCATAGCGGAACCTATACGCACGCTGGACCAGAAATTGGAGTTGCCTCAACCAAAGCTTTTACTACACAAATTACCGTTTTGGCAATGATGGCCCTGCGTTTGGCAAAGGCGAAAGGAACAATTAGCCAAAGTGATTTCATGCTTTATTTAAGGGAACTAGAGCTTATCCCAAAACACGTTGAAGAAGCTTTAAAGACAGAAGATAAAATAAAAGAAATTGCTTCCGTTTTTAAGGATGTTCGCAATTTCCTTTATTTGGGAAGAGGTTACAACTTCCCAGTAGCTTTGGAAGGCGCTTTAAAACTAAAAGAAATATCATACATCCATGCCGAAGGCTATCCCGCCGCCGAAATGAAGCACGGCCCCATTGCACTAATTGATGAACATATGCCCGTGGTGGTTATTGCCATAAAAAGCGACCACTATGATAAAGTGGTGAGCAACATTCAGGAAATTAAAGCGAGAAAAGGAAAAATTATAGCAGTAGTTTCAAAAGGCGACACTGCAGTTAGGGAATTGGCTTCTTCTAATGATTTTGCAGGTAAACGACCAATACCTACATCTGCTATATCATTATCTGTAGTTTTCCATTCACCTTCGTTCATATCGAGCATGCCAAAATAATCGTCAGAAACGTAGGAATCGGTGGGACTGT
>JAPKFY010000093.1 GCA_026646335.1 Aequorivita sp.
TTGCTCGGCGCGTGGTGGATGCGCCGCTTTTGGAAGTCGAAGACGCGCAAGTTGATGACGGTCACGGCTTCGGCTCTTTAGGATGAGTTTCACTAAATGTTCGAACTCCTACCATACTCCTGAAAAACAAATCCCAGTCCATTAATGAGCAAACAGCTACTTTGTCATCTTTGACATTATAACGAATGAAACGATCATCTAAGGGGATACTCCAAGGGTAGATTCTTGAGTTTTCGTTAAATCCAAAAACAAACCATCGTTTATTGTATTGTTTAAGAACTTGAGGATGGAAATTAATACTCATTATATCATTAGAGTTGTAATTTTTATATTCTACCTCAAGCACGTGATTTTTTCTAATTGCGTGATAAAGTGGCTTAAATAAATGAATCCCTTTGTACTCTTCGTTATTGTCATAAAACACTAATCTCATATCGTCATCCCCTTTTTCTTCTTCATATTGAAACTTCATTAGAGCATCTGCCAATTTATCATACTTAGGATGATTTTCAAATCGCTCTAACAGTTTACTAGTGGCATCGATTAAATATTGTTCATAATCTAAAAGCGGCCGTTGAGCAATGGAAAAATTTGGTTTAGAATATTGAAGAATTCTAATATTTGGTTCAAGCGGAGCATCAAATCCATTTTCAGTACTTCTAAATACTTTTAAGTCTGCATCAAGCTGGCGCAATTGAATATTTTCTCCATCATATTCTCTTTCTAAACAAGAATTTATATAGCTTAACAACTCTGTCTTGGAAAGTGATTTAGTCCTGAAACAATCATCCATTATATTGTATCGGTAATGCGCATGCTTACTATAAGCCATAAGTGAAGAATTTTTCTAAAATTAAGCTTTACTACATATATTATAAAGCTAAATTGAAAAATTTGTTCTGTATGGAAGGCCTAAAACTATTTGAATACAATTTTCTTGTTGCTGTATTGTTACTAATAGAATCAAAAAACCCTGTTAATCAAAGGATTAACAGGGTTAAAAAGTACTCGAGGCGGGAATCGAACCCGCACGTCCTAAAACACTGGATTTTGAATCCAGCGCGTCTACCAATTCCGCCACTCGAGCAAACGGGAGGCAAAAATAAACAAATATTTGGAAATTACTTAATTTATTATCCAGCTATTTTTTTAAATATCGCTCACTATTAATTTTTACCTTTGTAGCCTATTTAACAAAAACCACAAAAAAATGTCCACTCTCGCACCAGACCCCAAGATTTTTGCCTGTAAACAAAGTGAAGCCCTCGCAAAGGACATAGCAGATGCCTTTGGAATACCCTTGGGGAAAGTTATTACATCACATTATAGTGATGGCGAATTTCAACCTTCTTTTGAAGAATCTGTTCGCGGAAGCCGCGTTTTTTTGATTGGTTCCACCTTTCCGAACAGCGACCATTTAATGGAACTTTTGTTGATGATTGATGCCGCAAAACGCGCTTCGGCACGACATATTACCGCAGTATTGCCTTATTTTGGATGGGCGCGCCAAGACAGAAAAGACAAACCCCGTGTTCCCATTGCCGCTAAGCTGGTGGCAAAAATGCTCGAAACTGCAGGGGCTACAAGAATTATCACAATGGATCTGCATGCAGACCAAATTCAAGGGTTTTTCGAAAAACCTGTGGACCACCTTTTTGCATCCACTATATTCTTGCCTTATTTAAGAAGCTTGAATCTAGACAATCTTACAATTGCTTCCCCAGATATGGGCGGTTCAAAACGTGCCTACGCCTATTCAAAATTTTTGGAAAGCGATGTCGTAATTTGCTACAAGCAGCGTGAAAAGGCAAACGTAATCTCCTATATGGAATTGATTGGCGAGGTAAAAGGGAAAAACGTAGTGCTGGTTGACGATATGGTAGATACTGCCGGAACCCTTACCGCCGCTGCAGATTTGATGATGGAACGTGGCGCCTTGAGTGTTCGTGCAGTTTGTACGCATCCGTTGCTTTCTGGAAACGCTTATGAGCGGATAGAAAAATCACAAATTTTGGAACTTATCGTTTCAGATTCTATACCTACTAAACCAAGTAAAAAAATCCGGGTCATAAGTTGTGCTAAATTGTTTGCCGATGTTATGTTGAGCGTAAACGCTAACAAATCTATCAGCGGTAAGTTTTTGATGTAGCTTCAGTACAATTCCGATCAAAAACCAAGACTACTCAGTTATCTTTTTTCTTGTGCCAAGACATAAGAGATTCAAGGAACGAGACAACCAAGCTTATTAAATGAAAGTGGCTACGGTACCATATCTTTATTGTCCTGTATCCCTTCAATCCTGTTTTTTGACTCCTATTTCCGTCTTGTTTCAAAAAATCATAAATCATAAATCGTAATTCCAAAATATAATCTATCTTTGCACTCCCTAAAAAACAGCTTTTTAGGGAGTTTTTATTAACAAACAATTCAAAAAAAATGAAATCTATTACAATTAAAGGATCACAAAGAGAAAGCGTGGGCAAAAAGGCAACGAAAGCCCTACGTAATGCTGGAATGGTTCCTTGCGTAGTTTACGGAGGGGATGAGCCAATCAGTTTTACAGCAGAAGAAATTGCATTTAAAAACTTGGTTTACACTCCAGACGTACACACGGTTGTAATCAATTTAGGGGGCACAAAAGTGAGCGCCATCCTTCAGGATATACAATTTCACCCAGTGACTGACCGTATTCTTCACGTCGATTTTTATCAAATTTTTGATGACAAAGAAGTAACAATGGAAATCCCTGTGCGCACCAAAGGAAACTCTCGTGGGGTTCGTAGCGGCGGTACTTTGCGTATTGTTACCCGTAAACTTCGCGTAAAAGCGTTGCCAGAAAATCTTCCGGATTTTATTGAGGCAGACATTACAGAAATGCGTATTGGGAACAAAATGTATGTTACTGCGGTTTCAGCTGACAATTTCAAGATTATGCACCCAGATAACACTGTTATCTGTCAAGTTAGAACTTCACGTGTCGCCATTGTGGACGAAGTTGAAGAAGAAACTGAAGGCGAAGAAGGAACAGAAGCTGCTGCTGAGGGCGCTGAAGAAACTGCTGAGGCTCCTGCTGAAGCTTAATTTTTTCTTTTTAAAGATAAGTGAAAAGCATCCTGTTAATTCAGGGTGCTTTTTTTATTTTTACCAAAGATAGACAACAGTATGTTTTCATTTTTCAAAAAACTTTTTTCGGTAAACAAAGCCGATACTATTTCAGAAGAAACAGATCCAATGAAGAAATTTCTTATTGTAGGATTGGGTAACATAGGCCCAAAATATGCAAAAACCCGCCACAATATTGGCTTTAAAGTGGTCGATTTTTATGCTGATAAAAATTCACTTAGCTGGGAAACAGCCAAATTAGGAGATGTCACTTCGCATAAAGTGAAAGGAAGAACCTTTGTTTTTTTGAAACCAAGCACTTATATGAATTTAAGCGGAAAGGCTGTAAATTACTGGCTTGATAAAGAAAAAATTCCATTGGAAAATATGCTTGTAATTACTGACGACTTGAATTTGGCTTTTGGCACAATTCGAATAAAAACGAAGGGAAGCGACGGAGGCCACAATGGTTTGAAGGATATTCAAAACACGCTTCAAACCACAAACTACAACCGTTTTCGCTTTGGAATAAGTGATGCTTTCTCAAAAGGAAGACAAGTAGATTATGTTCTGGGCGAATGGGAACCCGAAGAAGAAAAACAATTGCCCGAAAGATTGGAATTGAGCTGCGCCATTATTGAATCTTTTGCCCTTGCAGGGATCAACATTACGATGAACACCTTTAACGGAAAATAATTTTGAAGAAATATTCCTCGGCCTCAACCTATAAAAATGACCGCCAAAGTGTGGTTACCATCGGCACTTTTGATGGGGTGCATATTGGCCACAAAACCATTTTGAAACGTCTTGTGGAAACCGCTAAAAAGGAAAATCTAGATTCCGTAGTGCTCACTTTTTTTCCACATCCGCGGATGGTGCTCCAAGAAAATTTAGACATCAAACTTATAAACACCATTGACGAACGCACAGAATTACTTGAAAAAACTGGCCTCGATCATTTGGTGATCCATCCTTTTACCCATGCTTTTTCCCGTTTGACCGCCTTGGAATATGTACGCGATATTTTGGTGAATAGCCTAAAAGCGAAGAAAATCATTATTGGTTACGATCACCGTTTTGGAAGAAATAGAAATGCGGATATTGACGATTTAAAAGAGTTTGGAAGAACCTATAATTTCGAAGTTGAAGAAATTTCCGCAAAGGAAATCGACGATGTAGCCGTGAGTTCCACAAAAATCCGAAAAGCGTTGAACGAAGGTGATGTGGAAACCACAAACAGTTATTTGGGCTATCCTTTTATGATTTCCGGAGAAGTGGTAAAGGGCAAGGCCATTGGCCGCACTATCAAATATCCGACGGCGAATTTGAAATTGAAGGAAGCCTATAAACTCGTCCCTAAAAATGGGGTTTATGTTGTTCAGTCTTTAATTGAAGGCGAAAAAGTTTATGGAATATCCAGTATCGGGACCAATCCCACCGTTGGCGGAAAGGAAAAAACTATTGAAACCTATTTTTTCAGTTTCAATAAAGATTTGTACGGAAAGGAAATCACCATTGAATTTTTGAGATACATTCGTGATGAAACAACTTTCGATTCTGTTGAAATGCTACGTCAAGAAATTATAAAGGACGAAATATTCGCAAAGCAATATTTAAAGGAGCGTGAATAAATTTCTATTCAAACAAATAGACAATACAGGCCTTGTTCTTTTCCGGGCCGTGTTTGGCTTTTTGATTGCAGCCGAAGCCTTTGGAGCAATAGCCACTGGCTGGGTGAGGCGTACTTTGGTGGAGCCACCTTTCACTTTCAACTTTATCGGGTTTGATTTTTTGCAATATCTGCAAGGGGATCTGATGTACTATTATTTTGTGATAATGGGCATCTTCGGCGTTTTTGTGATGCTTGGTTACAAATATCGCTTTAGTATGATTGCTTATGCAATTATGTGGACGGCTGTGTATTTGATGCAGAAATCCAGTTATAACAACCACTATTATTTAATGATGTTGTTGTGCTGGATTATGGCCTTTCTGCCCGCCAATCGCTGGTTTTCCCTCGATGCGAAAATAAATCCAGAGCTGAAAAATCCCGCAATGCCTAGATGGGTGCTTTTGGTTTTGATACTCCAAGTTTGGATTGTTTACACATACGCCTCTGTGGCAAAGCTATATCCAGATTGGCTCGATGCTTCCATGGCGGCATTGCTGATGGAGGGAAGAAAGCACTATTGGCTCATTGGCGATCTGTTACAGCAAAATTGGGTGCATTGGACCATTGCTTATACAGGTATCTTTTTCGATTTACTGATTGTGCCATTGATGCTTTGGAAACGCACACGCACATTAGGTTTTGTGATTTCAGTGTTTTTTCATCTTTTCAATTCCATTATTTTTCAAATAGGAATTTTTCCCTATATGTCCATCGCTTTTGCCCTGTTTTTCTTTTCACCCGAAACACTTCAAAAAAAATTTCTTCCTAAAAAGAAATTAAACACAGGCAACGAAGTTATTGTCCCGAAATATAAAGGTGCGCTGATCGCTGTTTTTGGAATTTATTTTGCTTTTCAAATTGCTTTACCGCTGCGTCACTGGTTTTTTAAGGATGACGTACTTTGGACCGAAGAAGGGCACCGTCTTAGCTGGCGCATGATGCTGCGTTCCAAAAGTGGTTCGTTAACAGTATATGTGGTTGATAAAGCGAAAGGTGTTAGGGAACGATATAATTACAGCAGTTTGCTTGGCAGTAAACAACAGGGGTCAGTAGCTACGAAACCCGATATTATGTGGCAACTTGCACAAAGAATAAAAGCTGTTGAAGCCGAAAAGGGGCGCGATGTAGCAGTTTTCATGGAAGCGATGGTCCGGATCAACAATGGCGTTTATCATCCTTTTACCAATCCAAATATAGATTTGGCTGCTGAGACATGGGCACCTTTTAAACATAGCGAATGGATTTTGCCTTCGCCGAAGGATTATAATGAAAAGCCTGTTAAAGAATAGCGTGATTTTCCTAACTTTGCGCTTCAAAATAATTTAGGAAAATGCTACAAGTAACCGACATTCGCGAAAACAAAGATAAATATGTAAAAGCCCTTGCTAAACGCGGCATTGATGCTACTTCTGCCTTTGAAGAAGTTTTAAATGTAGACGAAGAACGCCGCAACTCGCAAGCACAGTTGGATGAGGTTTTGGCCCAAAGCAATAGCTATTCCAAAGAAATAGGTAAACTTTTCCAAAGTGGTGAAACGCAAAAAGCGAACGAGCTGAAGGAAAAGACAGTTGAACTGAAAGAATCTTCAAAACAACTGAACGAACAAATGTTGGCTGCTGCAGAGAAGCTACAGCAATTGCTTTACACACTTCCAAACATCCCGAATGATTTGGTACCCGCAGGAACAGATGAAAATGACAACGAAGAGGTTTACAAAGAAGGCGAAATTCCAAAGCTTGTTGAAGGCGCATTACCACATTGGGAACTTGCCAAAAAATACGATATAATTGATTTTGAACTCGGTGTAAAAATTACTGGCGCTGGTTTCCCAGTTTATAAAGGAAAAGGAGCGCGTTTGCAAAGAGCTTTGATATCTTACTTTTTAGATAAAAATACTTCGGCAGGCTACACAGAATATCAAGTTCCGCATTTGGTGAACGAAGCTTCTGGTTATGGAACCGGTCAATTGCCAGACAAAGAAGGGCAGATGTACCACGTGGGCATTGATGACCTTTATTTGATTCCAACGGCTGAGGTTCCAGTAACAAATATGTTCCGTGGTGATTTGTTGAATAACGTAGATTTACCAATTACTTGTACAGGATACACTCCTTGTTTCCGAAGAGAAGCGGGAAGTTACGGTGCCCATGTTCGCGGCTTGAACCGTTTGCACCAATTTGATAAAGTGGAAATCGTCCGCATCGAGCATCCAGATAATTCTTATGAAGCATTGGATGGAATGGTGGAGCACGTAAAAGGGATTCTTCGTGAATTGAAGTTGCCATACAGAATACTTCGCCTTTGTGGAGGTGACCTTGGTTTTACTTCAGCGTTGACTTATGATTTTGAAGTATTTTCTACAGCGCAGAATCGTTGGCTGGAGATCTCTTCAGTTTCAAACTTTGAGACTTTTCAAGCCAATCGGCTAAAGTTGCGATTCAAAGATACTGACGGAAAAAACAAACTGGTCCATACATTAAACGGTAGTGCTTTGGCACTCCCAAGGGTTTTGGCAGGAATTCTTGAAAACTACCAAACCGAGGATGGAATTAAAATCCCAGAAGTTTTGGTGCCGTATTGTGGGTTTGATTTTATAGGTTAAATTTATTCGCTGCGAATTGACGAATTACATCTCTGGTTTTAATTTTCCTTTGATTGTAATTAAACTAAAAGCCCTTGCTGAAGAAAGCAAGGGCTTTTTTTAAATAAGCTTATTTCAAATTATTCCTGATCTTTTGGCAAGGACATATCTGTATATGCCAAAACAAGTGCGCTCAACCAATCCCAATTAATTGATTTGTAAGGATATTTTGCCATAAACTCTGCATTGTCGCCAAAAAGGAATTCATAATTCTCTTCAAAATCACCTTTGGGCAGCCAGATTACTTTATCCCCTTTTTGTACATAATATGATTTTACAACACCACCGCCAATAGCTGGGGCACCACCCATAGAAAATCCTTTGGATTCCTTCGCGAAAGGATCGTGGTAAACGGAGATTATTTGGCTAAATTCAGGATTGATAAGCTGCATTAAAAACTCCTGTTCGTCTTTTTTGTTTTTTAAGGAAACTTTTTGGTTGACGAAATAAATCTGATCATTACTCGTCAATTTATTCACGCTGTTTCTTCTTCCCATGCCATAGTTGCTGAATTTTTGCGATACTTTCCCGAATTTTTCCCAACCGCTTGCGTATAGATAGGCTTCTGAAATCTGTGTTGCGTCATAGGTTTCTTTTTTGTCAGTGACACTGTCTTTAAAAACTATTTGGGCAATCTGCCCTTTTTTGGTTACAACGCCTTTACAATACCCTTTGTGTTCAGAACCATCTTTCATAATAACAGTTGATACTTTTGAAGTTGCTGGTTGGTCAAAACCTTCACTGAAATAATATGCTTTTAACATATCGCGTTCTTCATCGGTATATTTAATCTTTTCTTGCGCAAATGCAAAACCGCACGCCATCATAAATACAATTGATAAAAATTTTAGTTTCATAATTTTTGGTTTTAGAAATTTATGTAGCAATATTCTAACATTAATTTTTAATGATGAAGTTTTTATATTGAAAATCATTGCCTAAGACCCCAAAATACGGCAAATGCCCTATGCTTTTTGGGTCAATTTTGGGCAAATAAAAAAGGAGCCCGTATTGGACTCCTTTTTTTTTGAATGAAACCTCTTATGATTTTTTATAACTTGTATAATATTCCCCCATTAGATTCATCAAAGCCGATACCAAATCTTTTGTTTCCAGCAATAAACTGAAATACAGCGTAGTGTTTTTTGGGCTCGATTCTTCAGTTCGGGTTCTGGCTATTTGCTTTTCAATTTTGTTTGAAAGAATCGCGAAAATCTCCTCTTTTTTGTTGAGCACGTTTTTAATTCGTTGGAATTCTTTTTTATCAAAAATGTCTTCAATTTCATTTAAAAGTTCCTCCAAATGTTGGTCTATTTCCTGTAGATCTTTTATTTGGTTGAAACGAAGCGCCTTGTGATTGTTGTGAACGTGTTTGTAGCTCGCCTTCGAAATAAATTCCAAAGATTGGACAACATCTGTTAAATAGCCAAGAATCACAATATAGAAATTACTTCCGCGAACGCTGGTTTCGTCGAGGTTTTTAATGAAATAGAAAATGTTGTCGCGCAGCTCCTCAACTTCATCATTCAGTTTATTTAAGCCCTTTTTGCTCTTTTTGAGTTTTTTAGTGTCCTGTTTGGCCAAACCGCGAAGCATATCGCTGTATATTTTGTTTGAGCGTGAAACCACATTACTAATGTTTTCAGCACTTTCCTGAATAATTCCTTGAACGGTTTTGCTTTCGGCTTTCTTTAAACCGCTTTTGTCAAGTTTCAGCTTTACTTTGTTTTTATGCGATAGGTAGTTTCGAACCAACAAAAGAATAGCCAATAACAACAATACGGCAATCATTGCGCCCCTTCCTATATAAATTAGATAGGTTAACGTTCCTGCTGCAGTAAAGGCTACAAAAGCCGTAAAGAACCAACCGCCGATAACGTTTAATACGCCAGCAACCCTGTAAACAGCACTTTCAAGGCCCCAGGCTCTATCAGCCAATGATGTACCCATTGCAACCATAAATGTTACATAGGTTGTTGAAAGCGGTAATTTCATAGAAGTTGCGGTAGCAATCAAAATTCCTGCAACCATAAGGTTTATGGAAGCACGGATCATATCAAATGCAGGTAGCTCATAGGTTTTGTGTTTCGAAAGGTTTACAACCGGTTTTTCAAAACGTTTGTCTATTTTCTTCTGTAAAGAAGCTGGAATGATGTACTTAAAATAAGTAGATACTTGCGTGCTGGACTTTACCAAAAACCTAGAAAGCATATTTGGGTTGAACTTTTCGTGGCCTTCACCTTGGCGCGCTAAATCTATTTCGGTATCTGAAACCGTCCTTGCTTTTTTGGAAAACCAAAGGGTAAGAACCATTATGCCACCAGCAATAAAAAGCAACAAAGGCTCTGCAGGAACTTTTTCCGCAAGGCTGTGCATACTGTATTCTGATGCGGCAACTCCAGATGCAGACCAATCTATATAACTGTGATATGCAGCCATTGGAACACCAATGAAGTTTACCAAATCATTTCCGGCAAAGGCCAAAGCAAGGCTGAAGGTCCCGACCGCTATTACGATGATAAGGATGCTCTTTTTGAAAATCATCATAAAAAGTTGTGAGAAGACTGTCCAAATAACGAAGCTTCCGCCTAACAATAGCCATGTGTCTGTTTCAATAATATCTTTAAAGATTCCGTAGAAAGGAGTTTCTTTTAAGCCTTTCATTAAAATAAAATAGCTTATGGATGTCAAAGCTAAACCGCCAAAGATGGCCCCGAAATACTTCATTTTCTGTTCGGCCTGAAAAGTAAAAATAAGTCGCGAAATATATTGCACTACCATCCCTACTGTAAAGGCAACCCCTACGGAAATTACAATCCCAGAGATGATTTCTAAGGCTTTGTCTGTATTAATGTATTTTGAGAGAGCTGAAATTGTTTCAGAATCAGAGTGGCCAATTTTTATCAATGCCATAATAACCGCCGCACCCAAAAGCTCAAATACAATGGAAACCGTTGTTGAGGTTGGTAAACCAATAGTGTTGAAGAAATCTAGCAACAAAATATCGGTAATCATTACAGCCATGAAAATAATCATTATTTCATCGAAGTAGAATTCGCCCGGCACGAAGATTCCTTTTCGCGCTACTTCCATCATTCCGCTGGAAAAGACAGCTCCAATGAATATACCCAAACTGGCTATTATCAAAATAGTTCTAAAAGAAATTGCCTTTGAACCAATAGCCGAGTTTAGAAAGTTTACGGCATCATTACTAACCCCAACCACCAAATCTGCAATTGCAAGTGCAGCAAGTGCAACAATCATTAATAAGTAAATATTATCCATTCTAATTCTGATTAAGTTGGTGCAAATTTCCCACAATAAATAGGAAGGATTGTTACCAAATTGTTAACTATAAAATGTTTAAAAATGTAGGTCAAAGCCCAGTCGGTATTCCAAATAACTACTTTCTCCTCCTACTGTTGCGTATGTTAAATCTGTTTGAACCTTTAGTTTATGACCCACTATATATTTGGAGCCTCCCAAAGTGAATTGGTTTTGCGTTTCATTTGATGAAAAATTGGTTTTTGGCAAAATAGAAGTATAACGTCCCGCAATTTCCCAATTTGATTTAAAAACATATCCACCTTGAAAATTTAGCCCTTGGCCTGTATAAACTTCTTGGTCTGTAAAAGTGCCATCACTGTTTTTAGCAATGGGGTTAGCGGCATCGCGATAGCTATATTCACCCATTAATGAAAAGCCGTTGTATTTAAACATAGCATCTACAAAGACGGTACTAATATTGGTTTCATAAAAACCTATGTCGTTTGCCATGTAGCTTCCTTGATTGCTCCGCGTTTTCACGGCATCCACATTTACATCGTATGTAGCACCTATGGCAAGTTTAGGGGTTTTTTCGCGATAGATATCGCCGCCAATGTAGTCTCCCTTTTTGGTGAACTCGCCAAATGGTAAAACTTCCAAACGTGTTGTGTATTGGAACCCGCCAAGATTTCCAGTAATTACGTTTCTACCTTCGCCTTGCGAAATGGCAAACATTTCACGTATAATGAAATTGTCAGAAGCTTTAAAATGGTGACGGAGCTGCACTCCAAGATCTCTATCTATATTGAATAAGTTGTTAAGTCTTGAACGATCTATAAGCTGAAGGTTTGCAGAGGATATAACACGTTCTCTGTTTCCGGGAAGTTTCGCTTGACCGGCCCAAAGTTCTAGGTTTTTATAAAATTCCCACATTACTACAGCGTCAAGAATCATACGCGGAGCGTCCCCTGTAAATTCTGAGGCACCTGCAAGGTCTGAACTGGAGAGGCCTAGTTCAATTTTATAACGCAGTTTAGGGGAGTAAGCAAATCCGTCAAACTTTAGACGGGCACGACGAATTAAAACACTTTGTAGTGGCTTTCCAAATTTATCATCCTCATATCCCCACAATGAAACTGCCCTAAACTGGATTCTGGGCGCAAACCGCACGCTCCAAGTACTGTCTTTGCCAACAATATTGAGCATCCCTTCCCCAAATTTTGGAGTGCTTATCTGTGAATGGACAGTTGGAATAAATAAAAATAGAAAGCCAAGAAGAAAAATCTTATGGAGCATTATAAATCTGATTTAGTTTTTGTCGCTGCAAAGGACTGACTTTAAATTCAATTCAATGTTTCTATAATGTTAAGCGATTATAGTAAATTTACTATATATGAAATAAAAAAAGGGCTGTTCGTAAGGAACAGCCCAATTTCGAAAATCTAGTCGACAAAAACTAAACGATTTCAAAAACACCTCTTTCAAGGCGAATACAAAGGAAAACTATCTAAACTCCTTTTATGTAAATTTACCTTTACCAAATCATTAAGTTATTAATCATCAATACTTTTTAATATTTTAAATAATTGATTTTCAAATTAATACAGCTTTAATGTTATCATAAGGTTATGGAATCGTTTCTTAAAGGTTAATTTCGTAAATTTGAATATTCAAAAAATTTAAAGCATCA
>JAPKFY010000094.1 GCA_026646335.1 Aequorivita sp.
TTTTATAAAAGATTGAGTCTAGGAGTTTACCCTGAGCGCAGCCGAAGGGCCTGTACAAGTTAAAAGCTTCCCATAATCGGGAAGCTTTTTTTTTATAAAAGATTGAGTCTCGGAGTTTACCCTGAGCGCAGCCGAAGGGCCTGTACAAGTTAAAAGCTTCCCATAATCGGGAAGCTTTTTTTTTTATAGGCCCATTAAAAGCTCTTCAGAAATGAAGGGCTTTTTTATTGATTGTCTTTTCCGTTTTCAATCAATTCCTCAATTTCCTCTTTATCGTCCCCATTCAGTTTTGGGTTTTTAGGGGTTTCCACTTTTTTTTTGTGATGAATTTCATAGTACATCGCAAAATGGTCACTGCCAAAGTTTTTGGAGCGAACCATTTTCCCAACATACAAATCGCGGGTGTGAAAAAGGTGATCCAACGGAAAGCGTAAAAAGAAGTACCCTGCGTGATAAGTAGAAAAGAAACCACGGCCCACACGCGGGTCTATCATTCCCGTCATTTTTTTGAAGAGTCGCGTGGTTCGGCTCCAAACCACATCATTCATATCGCCACACACCACGGTTGGTTTATCGAGGTCGCGTATTTGTTTGCCCGTAAGCATAAGCTCAGCATCCCGCTCTTTTGAGGTTTCGTTCTCGGTTGGGCTTGGTGGAGCAGGGTGTAGGCAACAGAAAAAGATTGGAAGATTGCCTTTCATAGGAAAATCGAAAAATATCGAAGGCTTATCATCTTCAATCTGGTATCTCACTTCAACATTATCTAATTTTTTTTTCGAATAGAGATGCATGCCATAAAAATTCTCCAAAGGCACTTTTACAGTAAAAGGATAATCATTTTCAATTTCGGAAAGACTGTTTTCCCAAGCGCTGTTGGATTCCATCGTAAGTACCAAATCTGGGTCGAAACGCTTCACTTCATCTACAAAATCGGGGTAGCAGGAATTTGTTTGCAATACATTTCCCGCTAAAATTGAAACTTGGCCGTCACTCGCAGCCTGCGATCTTGTTCTTGGGAAAAGGGAACTGTATGGAAATACCTTATAAAGTTGATAAAAAGTTGTAGTGACTAAAGCCACAACTAATATCCAACTGAAAATAGTGTAATTTACTTCGAAATATAGAAACAGCGCCAATAAAATAAACTGAATGAACAGCGATTGAAGCCTCACAAAATCAGCCGTGCGGAAAAACCAATGCGGATTCCTCGTAGCCGGAAAAAAAGGGCTAATGATAAAGAATATTATCAGAATGTATAACACCATCTTTCAAAGTTAGGTTTTTTCAAAATGCTAAAGCGGACAATTATCTTTTTTGCTCAAGCACATATTCCTACATTTACTGCTTAAAAAAATTACACAAATGAAAAAAATTATTCTTACTGCTTTCTTAACGCTTTTTACTTGCGCTATTGTACTTGCGCAGGATTACACAACCCCAAACACGGGTGTAACTTGGACGCTGGACGATATTGCCGCGGCAAGCCCGTCCACGATCACTATTTCTGGCAATGAGTATACCCTTTTGGGAAATTTGACCATTGCAGAAAATGACACGGTTATAATAAATACAGACCTTACTCTCTTCATTGATGCAGACCTACTTATAACTGTATTTGGAACTTTTACAGTAGATTCCAACGAAGTTATCTTTACAGCTTTGAATGAGAATGCCCCATACGCCGGATTTCGCTTTGAAGAATTTTCAGTAATAGATATTCAAAGCGCTGTTATTCAATACGGTGGCGGTCTCAGGGTTTTAACCGAAACTTTTTCGTTGGATAACTCCGTTATTACCCACAATGTTTCTGGTGCAACCACCAGTGCAGTCATTCAGTTGTCTCGGGGAATGCCGCAGATAACTTGGAATACCATTACTTTTAATGAACTGCCGGCAATTGGTTCTGCGGCAAATTCTCAAGTTTCTGCATATATCTTTGGAAATTATATTTCAGGCAATAATAAGGCAAATAGCAATCGTCCCCAGATTAATTTGGGCACAACCATGGCCAATCAACCCCTGCAAATCATACAAAATCTAATATTCGGCGATCCTGCATCAGATCAAGCCGGCGGTATTGCCATTGCCAACTTTGTGGGCGGCAGCGTTAATGTAGTTATAGAAGACAACATAATCCGCAACAATAGATACGGTATCACCATTCTTGGCAATGTTGATTCTGCTGAAATAACAAACAATATTATTGAAGACAATAATACTCAGGGCGACCCTAACCTTGGTGGAAGCGGTATCAACTTAAACAGTTCAACAGTGGGGCCAGATGTTATTGTTTCCGGAAATGAAATACGCAGAAACCTTTGGGGGATTACCCTTCAGGGCTCTGCTACAATAAATCTTGGAGATGATGCGGGCAATGCTGGACTAAATGTATTTTCTGAAAACGGAAACGGCGGCGTAGTTTATGCGCTTTACAACAATACAGCAAATCCAATATCAGCAAAACACAACTGCTGGATTGAAGGTCAACAAAGTACACCCGAACAAGTGGAAGATGTAATTTTCCACAGTGTGGACGATCCAACTTTAGGCGAAGTGACTTTTGAGCCTTTCCTTTGTGGCGTTTTGGGGATTGCCGATAATACCGTTGAAAACTTCAGCTTTTACCCAAACCCGGTGAAAAATGAAATCAATTTCAACAACATCTTTTCTTTTTCAACAATTGAAATCTATGGCATTCAAGGCAATCTGATTGTTTCTTCAGCCATTTCCGAAGGACAGAATACTTTGCCAGTAAACCTTTCGTCAGGCTTGTATTTTGTGAACTTCAGCAATGATGCGCAAACTGTTACAAAGAAAATGATTGTGGAATAACAACAATGTCAGTCTGAGTATTTCGATGGTGCTCAATATAAACTCAGTCGAGAACTATTCAAGTGAACCCAACCTAACAGGTCTTTAAGACCTGTTAGGTTTTTTATTTACCAAGAATTTGAAAAAAGGATTATTTGGGTTTACCATATTTCCTCGCGTCAAAAGGAAGTTGTATTTAATTGTCTGAAATTCCGAATTTCCCTTCCTAAAACCGTAATTTTGCACTTTCAAAAAAATAAAAAAACAAACACGTGAAAATTCAGAATAAAGCTACGTTGGAATTGAGCCATGAAGAAATGAAAACTTATGGCTATGAGGTGGTTGACGCCATTGTGGAACATTTTGCAACGCAAAATGAAAAACTACCTGTGGTTTCGGGATCAAGGGAAGAAATGGAGGCATTGTTTCTTGAAGACGCACCTGAAAAACCTAGCGACCCAAGAAAAGTTTTAAATTTTGTTTTGGACGAAGTGATGACCAAAAGCAACATCGTTTCGCATCCAAAATCGTATTCTTTTGTGCCAGGCCCCAGCAACTATATCAGCGCAATGGCGGATAGTCTGGCTTCTGGGTTCAATATATTTTCAGGCGGTTGGGCGGCTTCCCCCGCAGCTGCCGAGATGGAAATCGTGGCGATGAACTGGCTTTTAAAAATGTTCGGTTTCCCACAGAAAAAAGGCGGTGGAATTTTTACAAGCGGCGGCTCAATGGCTAATTTGACCGCTTTGGTTACCGCGCGTTCAGTGAAGTGTGGCGACGATTTCAGCAAAGCCGTTATCTATCTTTCAGACCAGGCGCACTCTTCAAATATTAAGGCCATCCGGGTTTTGGGGTTTAGCAAGGAACAAATCCGTGTGATTCCAACCGATAACGAATTTAAGTTTTCGCTCAACAAATTAAAGAACGCAATTGCAAAAGACCGTTTGGAAGGTTTGCAGCCGTTTTGTTTGATTGCAACTGCCGGAACTACAAATACCGGAACCGTTGATCCGCTTTCAGACATTGCGAAAATCTGTAAAAAAGAGGACATTTGGTTCCACATTGATGGGGCTTATGGCGGTTTTGCCATTCTTTCCGAAAACGGAAAACAACTTCTGAAGGGAATTGAAAAAGCAGATTCGTTAACAATAGACCCCCATAAATGGTTTTTCCAACCCTATGAAATAGGCTGTCTCTTAGTGAAGAAACACAAATGGTTAAAGGGGACTTTTACCGAAAAACCTGAATATCTCCGCGATATTGAAGGCAATACTTCCGAAATAAACTTTTACGATCACGGCATTGAGTTGACGCGTCGTTTTAGGGCTTTGAAGTTTTATATGTCTATTAAAACCTTTGGTTTGGGCGAATTCCGGGAAGCGATTTCTTACAACGTAAAATTGGCGGAAGCCACCGAAAGCTTTCTTCGGAAAAGTTCCAATTGGGAAGTGATTTCGCCAGCTACTTTGGCAGTTATCAATTTTAGATACAATCCCATTGGCAATAAACTTTCAGAGAAAAAGCTTGACGCATTGAACCAACGAATTTCCAAAAATGTAGTGGATTCTCAACAGGCATTGTTGGTTACTACAGTGCTTAACGGACAAGTTGTCCTGCGTATGTGCTTGATAAATCCTCGAACTACGCTGGATGATGTAAAAGAAACCATCGCCCTCTGCGAATCTTTTGCGGAAGAAAAAGTCTTGGCTTGAAACAAGCAGATGTTGTAATAATTGGCGGCGGTGCTGCGGGTTTTTTCACGGCAATCAACGCTGCCGAAAAGAATCCGAAGTTTAAAATCATAATTCTTGAGCGCGGGAAGGAAGTGCTCACCAAAGTAAAGGTTTCCGGCGGCGGAAGGTGCAACGTAACCCATGCCGAATTTCTTCCGAAGGAATTGACGCAAAACTATCCAAGAGGTGAAAAGGAACTTCTAGGCCCTTTCCACACCTTTATGACAGGCGACACCATTGAATGGTTTGAAAAAAGGGGAGTGGAATTGAAAATTGAAGAGGATGGACGCATATTTCCGGTTTCAGATTCTTCGCAAACTATCATTAATTGTTTCCTTTCCGAAGCGAAGCGTTTGGGGGTTGGGGTTCTTCTCAATCAATCTGTAAAAGAGATCCAAAAAGAAGCAGATCGCTTCATAATAAATACAACTACAGATACTTTTTCCGCAGAAAAAATTGTGGTTGCCACAGGGAGCAACCCAAAAATATGGCATTTGCTGGAAGACATGGGGCATACCGTTGTACCCGCAGTGCCTTCGCTTTTCACCTTTAATATTAAAGACCAGAGAATTTTGGATCTTCCGGGAGTTTCAACAACCGCAAGCGTCAAAGTTTTAGTTCCGCAAGGAGTTCCCCCTTTGGGGGTGAGGGGGCTTCCCTTATTGATTACCCATTGGGGAATGAGCGGCCCAGCTATCCTAAAACTCTCGGCTTGGGGCGCACGGGTTTTGGAGCCTTTAAAATATCATTTCAAGATTGAAGTGAATTGGCTGAACAATCTTTCCGAAGAAGACGCACTGGATGCCTTGAAGGAATTGAAAGCTTTACAGGGCAAGCAAACCCTTTTTAAATATGCACAGTTTGAATTGCCGAAAAGGCTTTGGCAGAGTATTATTAAATCTTCGGGGATTGATGAACGGCTCACTTGGGCAGACGCCACGCGGGAGAATTTTCTGAATATTGCAAATCAATTGACTGCTGCAATATTTGAAGTTACAGGAAAAAGCACTTTTAAGGAAGAATTCGTAACCGCTGGCGGTGTTGATTTAAAGGAAGTAAACTTCAAGACCTTTGAAAGCCGTATCTGCAAAAACCTATTCTTTGCTGGGGAAGTCCTTAATATTGACGCAATTACCGGTGGCTTCAACTTTCAGAATGCCTGGACAGGTGGGTTTATCGTTTCACAAAATTTGTAATTGTTTTATTGATTTTTAGTGGCTCATTGTATATATTTGATATATACAATCTATATACAATGGGAAAAACTAAAAAATTGATCGAACTGGATAATAAAACAATTGCTATTCTTGAAGAACAGGCAAAACTCCAAAAACGTTCCTTAAAAAATTATCTTGAATTTATGATTGAGGATAGGGCGCTACATTTCATGGAGCCTTCCAAAGAATACAAGGCGATGATGGATGATATGATTGAAAGAGATAAAAATGGGGCGTTAATTACCCATTCTTTAAAAGACATTTTGAAGCAATATGGGCGATGAGATAAAGACTACGGATGAGGCAAGAATTGAAATTCACAAAGCGAAATGTTTTTTTGAATTTAACAATAAAGAAGATGAGTTTTGGGAAGATTTCAATCGACAAGTAGATACAATTCGTTTAATGCCAGAAGCATTTCAAGTTCGGTATAGAAATGTTCGAATAATTACTTTAGAACGTTTTAATTACTCTATTCATTATGTGGTTAAGTCCTATGGAGTATTAATTTATAGATTTCTAAATCAACGTCAGAATTATTAGTATGCAAACCTACATCGCCCTACTTCGCGGCATCAACGTTGGCGGCCATAAAAAACTGAAAATGGCCGACCTAAAACTTCTTTTTGAGGGCTTGGGCTTTCAAGATGTGGTTACTTACATTCAAAGCGGGAACGTGGTTTTTTCTGCTGAGGAAGGAACGGGTCTTCCTGAAAAAATTTCAAAGGAAATAACGGGGAAGTTTGGTTGGGAAGTGCCTGTACTGGTAAAAACGGCGGATGCGATTGCTAAAATTTTAGCGGCTTGCCCTTTTGCCGAAACAAAGAAAGCCGAGGCTTATTTTATGCTTCTTGAAACACCGCCCAAAAAGGAACTTATGGCAGTTGTTGCAGAAATTAGCTGCCCAAATGAGGAATTTTTCTTAACCCCGGAATGTGTTTATATCCATTATGGCAATGGCGCAAGAAACGCCAAGGGGAGTAATAACTTTTTTGAGAAAAAACTGAAGGTTGCGGCTACTACGCGCAACTATCGCACACTTGCTAAGTTGGTGGAGTTGGCGGGATAAATCAATAGATTTCTTTTTATTGGTGGTGGCCACACCTTGCAAACGTGCAATGTTAAGAGTGAAAAGGATGATGTGGTTATTCATCAAGTTGATAATCTAATCTTAAGTATTTCTTGGTCCTTGTAAAACGCGATACAAGTTCGAGATAGAATTGCGAGCCTTCTTTATAAAATTTGGTGAGCTCCCAATCAAATAATTCAAAACCAAAATATTTATTTTTTTCCAAATCAAATATTTGAAATTGTCCGTCTCTGTAATAATTGCCATAAGCATAAACTATTTCGTTGCTTTGGAAGATGGGCACATTGGAGGTGTAGAAATATTTTTGTGAGACCGGATTATAGGATAGATATTCTTCTGATTCATAACCCACAAGATGTAATATCAAAAAACCATTGGTGAAATTATAGGCCATAAAACCTCCCCATTGCTTTATGTCTAGTGGTTTAGTTGTGCATATTGTGAGAAGCTGGTCATTTCCTTTAAGGATAAGACAAGAATCTTTGCGGATTATATTTTTAGGGAATTTGGCAGTCATTGACTCCAATAGTGAATCACTGTCAATTTCGGTTTCTTGATAGATTAGAGGTTTTGTCTTTTTACCCTCAGTTTCTGAAATGGTATCAATTTTAATGTTCCAGTTTGAACTTTTGTCGATTTGTAGTTTGAAGGGTGTTGAGTATTGTGCATTTATTAAAAGACTGTAAAATAACGATGTTATTAAAAAGATTTTTGTAACCATATTCATTGCAATAAAATATTTTGAATTTCGCTTAAAAAATGGTTTTTAAACAATGTCAAAAACAATTGGCATATTATAGGATACTTCAACTACTTCACCATTGTGCATTGCAGGAGTTAATCGGGGAAGAATTTCGATTACTTCCACCGCGTGCTGGTTCATAATTTCAGGGCCTCCCGTGGCGCTTATGTTCTTGGGCTTGCCTTCTTTGTCTATTGTAAATGTAACGTCTATTTTGATTCGTCCCGTTAGGCCTAATTCTGAAACGAGTTCAGTATTAAATTTCCGGTTTACGTGGCTGCTGATGAATATTTGGGTGCATTTTTGTTGCTTTTCCACTTTCCATTTCGCTTTGCAGTCAGGCGCAAGGGGTGGAACATCGGCAAGTTTAAATGGCATCGGTTCGGGTTCAGATGCTGTAACTTTTTCACTTATGGTTTGTGGTTTTTCTGTTTCCGAGTTTTGTGCGAAACTAATTGCTGCAAAGAATATGGCGAGTAGTAGAGTGATCTTGGTTTTCATTTGAGAGTTTTTTGCGCCGAAGGTTTAAATCTACAAAATTTCCTCCCAATCCGTGATGACATTTTAAACCCTTCCCCGATGTATTTATAATCTGAATATTAAGGAGTAGTATTTAGGTTTATTAATGTGAGGGTAAAAAGCTTCCGAAAGTTGTGACTCGGAGGCTTTTTCGTTTAGGAGTATCCTGAAAAACAAATGTGTTAACACCCTGTTAAACCAATGTCTTTGAGTGCTAAGACCATATTAATTGCCTAATTTTAATATTTAAATTTTTCTATCATGCAACAAGACATCTACAACCTCAAAAAAACCCTGAATACTTCCAAGGAAAAACTTACTTACTACAGTCTTCCCGAACTTGAAAAACAAGGGCATAAAATTAAAAAGATGCCTTTCTCCATTCGAATTCTTCTCGAAAATGCACTTCGCAACTACGACGACTTTTCCGTTACCAAAGGCCATTTGGAAACCATACTAAATTGGACCCCAAAACAAAGTGAGAAAGATGTTGCCTTCAAGCCTGCCCGCGTTTTGATGCAGGATTTTACAGGTGTGCCAGCGGTTGTCGATATCGCCTCGCTCCGAGCTGAAATGGCCCGAAAAGGAGGAGATGCCTCAAAAATAAACCCGATGATTCCTGTTGATTTGGTGATAGATCACAGCGTACAGGTAGATTATTTTGCGGCACAATACGCCTATCAGCAAAATATGGAAGAGGAATACAAACGCAACAGGGAGCGTTATACCTTTTTGAAATGGGCGCAGAAATCTTTTGACAATTTCAGCGTAGTGCCTCCTGGAATGGGGATTTGCCACCAAGTGAACCTCGAATATTTTTCCAAAGGCGCCATCGCCCGCGACGGCATGGTTTTCCCAGATACGCTTGTGGGATTGGATAGTCATACTCCAATGGTAAACGGAATTGGTGTAGTTGCTTGGGGCGTTGGCGGAATAGAAGCCGAAGCCGCAATCCTCGGCCAGCCTATCTACTTTATTAGTCCTGAAGTTATTGGCTTAAGACTTACGGGGAAACTCCCCGTGGGTTCTACGGCAACAGATTTGGTACTTACCATCGCCAACCTGCTTCGTAAATACGGCGTGGTTGGAAAATTTGTTGAGGTTTTCGGCCCTGGCTTGGACCATCTTTCAGTTCCAGATAGAGCCACTATCGGTAATATGTCGCCAGAATTTGGCTGTACTATTACCTACTTCCCCATAGACCACAAAACTTTGGAATATATGCGAGGCAGTAACCGAAGTGAAGAACAGATCAAACTGGTTGAAGATTATTGCAAAGCCAATATGTTATGGCGTCAGGATGAAGATAAAATTGAATATACCGATGTGGTGGAGTTGGATATTTCAACAGTAATGCCAAGTGTTGCTGGCCCAAAACGTCCACAGGATAAAATTCTTCTTACAGATTTAAAAGAAAAATTCATAGAGCTGGAACATGCTTCCTTCGGCAGAAAATATATAGAACCTTCAGATCGGGAAGAGGCAATTACTCGCTGGAAAGCAGAGGGTGGAAGTCAGCCCGCAGAACAGCCGCACGATACAGATTCGGATGTGGTAGTAGAAGAAGCCCAAATAAAAGATGGTTTAAAAACCGTTTGGATTTCACACGGAAACGAAAAATATATGCTTTCAGACGGAGCTGTTGCCATTGCCGCAATAACCTCTTGCACCAATACATCCAACCCTTTTGTGATGATAGGTGCTGGTTTGGTAGCTAAAAAAGCCCGGGAACACGGTATTGATGTAAAACCTTGGGTAAAAACATCGCTTGCTCCGGGATCAAAAGTGGTGACGGACTATTTGAAAAAAGCCGATTTGCTCAAAGATCTTGAAGCATTGCAATTTCACTTAGTTGGATATGGATGTACTTCCTGTATCGGAAACTCGGGTCCGCTTCCGCCAGCGATTTCAAAGGCGGTTGATGATAACGATTTAATAGTGACTTCGGTGCTTTCTGGAAACCGAAATTTTGAGGCGCGAATCCATGCACAAGTAAAAATGAACTTTTTGATGTCGCCAATGCTAGTTGTGGCTTTCGCGATAGCTGGAAGGGTAGATATTGACCTTACAACCGAACCCTTGAGTTGCGATAGAAACGGCAAGCCAATATATCTAAAAGATATTTGGCCCACCGATGATGAAATTCACGCAGTTATGAAAGAAGTGCTTACTCCAAAAGATTTCAAAAAGAATTATGATGAAATATTTGAAGGCAACGAAATATGGAAAAACCTAGAAGTTCCAAATGATAGCCTTTACCAATGGGATGACGATTCCACTTATATTAAAGAGGTGCCGTTTTTCCACAATCTTTCCGTCGACCCTAAACCCTTGAAAAATATTGAGGGAGCAAGAGCCTTATTGATGCTGGGCGATAGTATAACTACAGATCATATTTCGCCTGCGGGAGCTTTTTCTGAAGATTCCGCCGCCGGAAAATACTTGATCTCGAGAGGTGTTGAAAAGAAAAACTTCAACAGCTATGGCTCACGCCGTGGAAACGATGAGGTAATGGTGCGCGGTACTTTTGCCAATGTGCGAATAAAAAATCAATTGGCCGACAGGGAAGGCGGTTATACCACTTACCTTCCTTCTGGAGAACAAATGATGGTTTATGATGCGGCACAGAAATATATTGCAGACGAAACTCCACTGATTGTACTTACCGGAAAAGAATACGGTAGCGGCTCCTCCCGAGATTGGGCTGCCAAAGGAACTATTCTTTTGGGCGTTAAAGCCGTTTTGGCAGAAAGCTACGAACGTATTCACCGAAGTAATTTAATTATGATGGGGGTCTTGCCAATGGAGTATATAAAGGGTGAATCCGCCAAGACCCACGGACTTACGGGGAAGGAATATTTCAGTATTATCGGTATTGAAAACGATTTGTCCCCTTTAAAAAAAGTAACGGTAATCGCCAAAGACGAGAATGGCAAAAAAACGGAGTTCAAAGTTATCGCACGCTTAGATTCCCCAATAGAAGTTGCGTATTACCAAAACGAAGGAATCCTGCAATATGTTTTACGACAATTTTTGAAACAGTAGTTTCGGGATTCGGGATTCGTGATTCGTGATTTGTTAATTCGTGAATTCGTGAATTCGAAATCTCTAAAATTGAATTGAAGCACCTAACGATTCCCCCTTTGAAGGGGGTAGGGGGATGTTTACCAATCTCCTAATAAAAAATAAATGATCATAATAGTCCGTCCAAAACTCCTCCGAAAAAACTTTAATGGAATGACGCTTTGGCCCTTTGTGGTGCTGAAACATCATTCGTTAAAAGAGGATGCGGTTTTCTTAAACCACGAACGCATCCACCTTCGGCAACAATCGGAATTACTGGTTGTTTTTTTCTATCTGTGGTATGGCCTTGAGTTTTTGGTGCGATGGATTCAATATGGAAATCGCCATAAAGCGTACAAGAATATTTCCTTTGAACGGGAAGCGTATCAAAATGAAAACAATTTCGATTATTTAAAAATGAGAAAAGTCTATGGATTTTTGAATTTTTTATAACCAACTGATTAAGCCTAAAATAGGTTGCCTTTTTTCATCATTCAATTTAACATGAAAAAAGAGAATTTTAAACGTACTTTCGATTTGTCCTTAAAGCTTGATCTGGTGAAGCAGATTGAACGCGGAGAAATACGAGTATCCG
>JAPKFY010000095.1 GCA_026646335.1 Aequorivita sp.
CAAATCATTGAAAGCAACCTCGGGCTCAATCATCCAGAATTCAGCTAAGTGGCGACTTGTATTTGAGTTTTCAGCCCTAAAAGTTGGCCCGAAAGTATAAACCTTTCCAAGCGCCATTGCGTAGGTTTCGGCTTCCAACTGCCCGCTAACGGTAAGATTGGTCTCTTTTTCGAAGAAATCCTCTTTATAGTTTACGTTGCCGTTTTCATCAAGCGGCAGATTTTTAGCATCTAGATTTGTTACCCGAAACATTTCACCAGCCCCTTCAGCATCGCTTCCTGTGATAATAGGGGAGTGCATATAGTTAAACCCGTTCTTCTGAAAATATTTGTGGACCGCAAAAGCCAGTTTTGAGCGGGTGCGCATCACGGCGCCAAAAGTATTGGTGCGGATTCGCAAATGTGCCTGCTCGCGCAAGGTTTCAAGTGAGTGTCTTTTTGGGGAAAGAATGGTAAGCTTTACATCCTCAGGATTTGCTTCGCCCAAAACGGTCAGTTTTGAAACCTGAACTTCCACCGTTTGGCCCTGGCCTTGGCTTTCTACAAGCGTGCCTTTAACTTCAATGGCTGCACCAACGGTTACTTTTTTAAGGAGTTCTTCTTCAAAATTTTCAAAATCCACTACACATTGAAGCGTTTTAATGGTAGATCCGTCATTTAAAGCGATGAATCTGTTGCTTCTAAAAGAGCGAACCCAACCGCGAACGATTACATCTACGTGGGTTTTTTCGCTTTTCAACAATTCATCTATTGTTTTGTCTTTCATGGTCGTTTTTTAAGAGGAGCAAAGATACTTTTAAATAAAATTCCAAAAAAGCAAAAGCGCCAAATTCCAAAGGAAGGATCTATGGAAATCTGGACTGCTAACTGCCACTGTTAACTGATTACTCAGTTTCCTCTTCATCATCCGTTAAAATCTCAATCGCAGGTTTTTTCATTGTTTCCTTATTCGCAATGCTTCTTTCCAAAGAAAGTAGGAGTGTGGGAAGCAGAATAAGATTGGAAAGCATCGCAAAGAGTAAGGTGATTGAAACCAAGGCCCCCAACGCCACAGTACCCCCGAAACTGGAAATGGTAAATACCGAAAACCCGAAGAAAAGCACGATGGAAGTGTAAAACATACTAATGGCACTTTCGCGTACCGCAGCAAAAACCGATTTCTTTATTTTCCAGTTATTGGCTATCAGTTCCTGTCTGTATTTTGCGAGGAAGTGAATGGTGTCATCCACAGAAATACCAAACGCAATGCTGAATACCAAAATAGTGGAAGGTTTTATGGGTACGCCCACAAAGCCCATCACTCCAGCGGTTATAATCAATGGCAGCAAGTTTGGGATAAGGGAAATCACAATCATTTTAAAACTTCGGAACATCCAAGCCATAAAAAGGGCAATCAAGAAAATGGCGAGCGAGAGCGAGAAAATTAAATTGTTCACCAAATAATGTGTTCCTTTTTGAAACACCAACGCTTTCCCCGTAACCGAAACATTGTAGCGCTCCGGCGGAAAAACCTTGTTTATCTCCTTGTGAAGATCTTCCTCGATCCGTTTGAACCTGTCCGGTCCAGTGTCTTTCATAAATGTGGTAATTCGCGCAAACTGGCCCGTGCTGTCCACATAGCTGTTGAGCATGTTTGTATCTGTATTGCTGCTTTTGGCATAACTGAGTATAAAACTCTGCTCTTGGCTGTTCGGAAGTTGGTAATATTCCGGATTGCCATTGTAATAAGCCTGTTTGGAATATTTTACCAATTCAACCACCGAGATTGGCTTCGCAAACTCAGGGATTTCCTTTATATGATCCTGTAATTCGTCAATACGCTTTAATGTTGAAAGGCTCATTACGCCTTTTTTCTTCTTCGTATCCACCATTATTTCCAATGGCATGATACCTTCGTATTCCTTCTCAAAAAAGCGGATATCATCAAAAAACCCAGTATTCTTAGGCATATCCTCAATAAGGCTTCCCGAAATTTTAATTTGAAAAATCCCAATGATGCTAGTGCAAAGTAGAAGAACGGCCACAATATAAATCGTTATTCGGCGATCGCGAACCATCCGCTCTATCCAGTGTACAAACTTGTTGATCCACCTTTTGTTCAAATGTTTTAGGTGTTTGTCTTTTGGCACCGGCATATAACTGTAAACAATCGGGATGATAAGCAAACTCAACAAAAAGATAGCCACAATATTGATGGAAGCCACAATGCCAAACTCACTCAACAGCTCACTCTTCACCAAAATAAAAGTAGCAAAGCCCGAAGCCGTCGTCAAGTTCGTCATCAAGGTAGCGTTACCCACTTTGGCGATTACACGCTGCAAAGATTTGGCTTGGTTTCCGTGCAATCTTATCTCCTGTTGGTATTTATTGATGAGGAAAATGCAGTTCGGAATCCCGATCACGATTATCAAAGGCGGAATTAAAGCCGTTAGCACCGTAATTTCATAATGCATCAGCCCCAAAAACCCGAAGGACCACATAACCCCGATAATCACGGTACACATTGAAATAAACGTAGCGCGCCAAGAGCGGAAAAAGAAGAAAAAGATAAGCGAAGTAACAAAAAGGGCTCCCCCAATAAAGAGTCCAATTTCGTCAATAATACTCTTTGAGTTTAGCGTCCGTATGTACGGCATCCCTGAAGTATAAACCTTTACGCCAGTTTCCGTCTCAAACTTTTTAATCAGCGGAATCAAATCGTCAATCACAAAATCCTTTCGGGCGGCAGTGTTTACAATGTCCTTTTTCATGTAAATCGCCGAGCGGATGCTCTGCTTGTCCGGGCTATAAATAAGCCCGTCATAAAAAGGAAGTTTGTTGAATAGTTCGTCTTTATATTCTGCAAGGTTCGCATCCGTAAAAACCGAATCTTTTATAAATGGTACCAACTCAAAACCTGTAGTGTCTTTTTTCTTCTCCAGTTTTTTCAGGTTGCCTACGGAAAGCGTAAGTTCTACCTCCTTAAACTTGCCAATGTCTTGTGTAAGTTGGTTCCAAGCCTTGAATTTCGCAGGTGTAAAGATGGAAGAGTCCTTTACCCCCATAACAATCAGGTTTCCCTCTTCGCCAAAATGCGACAGAAACTGATCGTACTCAAGATTGATGGGGTGATCGTCCGGCAGCAGATTGGCCTCGGTATAGGTGAAGCGCATGTTCTTCCACTGAAGCGCGAGCAGCACGGTAATGGCTGCAATAACTATTAAAATCCAGGTGCGGTTCCGCAAAATAAAACGGGCAACCCAGCTCCAAAACCCAATACTGAAAAGTTTGTTCAAAGCAATTTTTTATAGATTTGGCAAAGGTAAGTATTTGTGATAAGTGGGGGATTTATTTTGGGGGGTATTTTGGAAGGGTGAAAACGTTACAAAAGCTTTTTGTAGATTTACGGGAATTACTACATAGGCATGTTGTTTGAAGACATGTTAGCAAGAATTTATGAAACATACTTTTTGCATTTTAATAATTTTATTCATAACGGTATCTTGTTCTCAAAAAACAGTTCCATTCGGACTTCGCAAAACGATTAACCAAATGGAAAAAAATCTAAACGATACTGTCAAATATGATTTTAGAATTGCACCCGAAAGCGTTGCAGAAACTAAACATCATTTCGGATTAGGTTTAGGTTTACGAAATGAAAAGGGATTGTGGAGCGGCAGTCTTTTAAAAACATATTTTAGATTAAATGGAATAGTACATCCAGATGATATGAGTGCTATAATTTTGACTACTCTTCACCGAAAATTAAACGACAAGCCAATAGAATTTAAAAAACAGAAAAAATATTATAAGGAATATTGGGAAGTCGCAAGAATTAATGGTGACACTTTAGAAAAATGGTGGGCAGCTAATAATTCTCAAAAAGAATCCGATAGTTTAGACCAAATTTATTTGTCGAACTTTACGAAAGATAAACTTGTATTAGGAAGTGTTGGAGCTTGGAAAAAAAGAGAAAATGGAGCTTCTGGAATAGACGTGCAAATGATTGCCAAAATTATAGAATGGAATGACAGAAAATTGAAACTTAAAATAATTGAGTTAGGCGAATCGGAAGAAGGTTTTGAACTTTGGGAAAAAGTGGGAGATACTATAGAAAGTAGTCCATATTCAGTTTGCCTAATACCAACAGCGGATAATTAAACTATTGCTAGCTCAACTTCGCAACGTCTACCAACAAACAAACCAACAACACCCCCTTAACAAACCCTTTTCGTAGCTTTGCCCAAACAACTAGAAAATACAAATGGAAATTTTACAATGGATACAGCATTGGTTTAAGGAGAATTGTGACGGGGATTGGGAACAAGGTGAAGGGATTCAAATAACCACTTTGGACAATCCTGGGTGGGAAGTTGAAATTGACATATCAAACACTTCAATAGCCAATATCAATATTGAATGGATTCTTAACGAGAAAAGTGCGCAGGATTGGTACGGTGTAAAAATAGAGAGCCAAAAATTCACAGCCTCAGGCGACTCCGGAAAACTTAAATTTTTATTGGAATTGTTTAAAGAGATGATAGAGAAAATCGAAAATTAATGCAATTGCAAGTTTGCAAGGTGTTTCCATTCCTAAAAACCCTCTACATACTCCGAAGTCCCAGCATGAGAACAACAACCGAGAACCGAGACTCGTCAAATCTTCAAATTAAAAGTAAATTTAAAGGAAACATTGTCCTCAAAGCTAGGCAGGTTGTAGTACCCATACCTGTAGGCAAAACTCAGTCCAAAACCAAGCACAATCTTGTTCAGTTCAAAGCCCGCTTCGTTATAAAAATGATCCATCGTCTCAAAAGGAATCCCAAAATGACGATCCGGATCGCTCATATCGCCAATGGCGTGGCGGGAAAGCACCACCAATTCCGGTTTCCAGTTTTTTGCAAGCTTAAACCTTCTAAAAGTATGCTTCATTTGGAGCATCGCTAACTTATCAGAATAAAATTCCCCAAAATACATCGTCTCAAAACTCTGCACCCCCGCCACTGAAAACCTATTGAAAAGCCGTTCCTTGGTAGGCTGGTTCGGAAAAGCGTGGAATAAGTGCGTTAAAGGCAGATCGCCCGTAGCGAGAACCCCCTGCAACAAAAAACTAGTGTTGGATAGGTTCTTCCGCTCAATTTCATAATCAAACTTCAGCCCAAACTTTGCATAATTAAAATCGCTATCAGCAATTCCCTTAAATCCCTTCGTAATTTGCGTACTCACCTTCGGCAAAACATCCGTAGCTACTTTTTTTCCGTCATCATTCACAATAGAATCCGTCCGCAACTTAATCCGAAATGAAAGGATAGCCTCCGCAAGTTGATACTCTTGATACCCCTTGCCATCTTTTATAAAATAATAATTCTCAAAATTGCTGACATCGCTATGTTGCACCCGCAGCTCGGTAAGTATTTTTGGTGAAAGTTCACTCTGTATGTTCGCCTGCCATTGCGTGTATTTATAAAATTGGGTAATATTCAACAAGCGCGGTTCAAAAAGGGAATAAAACCGAGCATCCGTCAAAAAATCATAGGTCCCAATCTCCTTTATGTCATCAGAGTAATACAAGCTCACCCACGCCTTCTTTTCTTTGTTCAAAAGCGCACTCCCGCCCAGGCCAAACTTAAAAGTTTCGTCCTTAAATCCGTAAGCAATGTAACCGCCCAATTTGTAATTTTCAAAAAGCTTTTCATTGGTTACGCCGCCAACCCCCAAGCGCAGGCCTTCGTGGACGTTATACTTAAAAAGCGATTTAAGATCAAGATCGAAAAAGCCAATAGGAAGATAGCCGGTTGTAAAGGGATGCCCCTTTTTCTCGGAAAACTCAGAAATAGTTTTCTTTAAGCCAGTAACAGAATCATTCTCAGTTTCATTGTTTTGTTGCGCAAAAGCCGAAAGTCCTATCAGCAATAAAAGAAGAGGTATTATTTTGCGCATAGAATATAACGGGAAAGTTTCAATTCATCTAAAAGTAAAAATAAAGCGGCATAGTAGCCGCTTTCTTGTATATAGTTTAACGAAAACGCCGGTTATACCGTCATTATTTCCTTTTCCTTTTTCACTAGAGCTTCATCTATTCTTTTGATGTGGGCATCTGTCATCTCTTGAATGTCATCTTCCAAACTCTTTTTGAGGTCTTCAGAAATATCCAAACCTTTTAAATCGTTATTGGCATTTTTTCGGTCGTTGCGAACGCCTATTTTTGCTTCCTCTGCAGCAGCTTTGGCTTGTTTTGCCAAATCTTTTCTGCGTTCTTCGGTCAGTGGTGGAACAGATATAATTACACTTTCACCATTGTTCATTGGGTTGAAACCAATGTTTGCCAGGTGGATTCCGCGTTCAATTTCTGGAATCATCCCTTTCTCCCAGGGTTGGATAAGGATAGTCATCCCGTCTGGGGTGTTTACGTTTGCAATTTGGCTCAACGGAGTTTGACTTCCATAATAATCTACCATTACGCTCCCAACCATAGCTGGTGAAGCTTTCCCGGCACGAATGTTTGCGAATTCCTTTTCAAGATGCCTTAGGGCATTGCCCATGGCTTCTTTTGTGCCGTCAATTATAAAATCTATTTCGTCTTCCATACTAAATTTTTTTTAAGCTAAATTTCGCCTTTCAAAAATTAAACCAATAATTATAAATTCACTTTAGTTCCAATCTTTTCGCCGGAAACTACTTTCAAAAGATTTCCTTTGGTGTTCATATCAAAAACAATGATTGGCAATTCATTTTCCTGGCTCAAGGTGAAAGCGGTGGTATCCATTACTTTCAAACCTTTCTGCAACACATCTTCAAAACTGATAAAATCGAATTTTGTTGCAAGTTTGTCCTTTTCAGGGTCGCTGGTGTATATTCCATCTACACGTGTTCCTTTCAAAATAACGTCAGCGCCTATTTCAATAGCCCGTAAAACTGCTGCTGAATCTGTAGTAAAATAAGGATTTCCTGTTCCACCACCAAAAATAACAACGCGCCCTTTTTCCAAATGGCGAATTGCTTTTCTGCGAATGAAAGGCTCTGCTACTTCGTTTATATTTATAGCACTTTGCAAACGCGTTGGCACATCTTCATTTTCCAATGCGCTTTGCAGTGCAAGACCATTTATTACGGTTGCAAGCATTCCCATATGGTCGCCTTGCACGCGGTCCATGCCGCTGCTGGCGCCAGACAATCCTCTAAAAATGTTGCCGCCGCCAATAACGATGGCCACTTCTACACCTTTGGCTGTAATCTGTTTTATTTCCTGGGCGTATTCTTTAAGCCGAACGGGGTCAATTCCGTATTGTTGATCGCCCATTAAGGCTTCGCCGGAAAGTTTTAAAAGGATTCTTTTGTAGTGCATAGCAGATTTTTACTGCGCAAAAATAAAGAAAATTATTGATGCGATGGAAGGAATTGAAAAAAGTAGTTTTTGGGGAAGCAGTTGATCTAGAAAATTAAAAAAAATTTCTTTATGATGACATATCCAAGGTCATTTCGATGAATAAATAATGAAATACAACTAATCCTTAAAAGTTTCACCTTATGAAAACACATTTATTTTATTTATTATTGGGCTTTTCAACCTTAGTTACGGCTCAAAATAAAGATTTTTATGCCCCTACGGCTACAGTTTCTTTTAATCCTATTTCTATGCCTAAAACAGAATGTATAACCGATGAGCAAAGACAGGATGTTATGCGGCAAATTGAAACCAACAAACGCATGCTTCTTCAAGCAAACCCAGACTTGTTTCAACATCGGGGTGGGCATCCTTTATTTGTGCTTCCCTTTAGGCCTAAAACTGGTTATAGCGATTATGGCTATTATTCCCTGTTCAACCAAGTGGACCAGGACCTCACCCCCAACGGCCATTTGCTGGATTACAATTGTGGTGAAAGGACCTATGATTGGGTCAATGGCAACCACGGCGGCACCGACTATGTGGTATGGCCCTATCCCTGGAAAAAAATGGAAGAGGATGTGATGGAGGTAATAGCCGCTGCTCCGGGAATCATTGTGGATAAACGAGATGGCAATTTTGACCAAAACTGTTTGAACAATGGCAATCCACTCTGGAACGGCATTATTTTAGAACATGCAGATGGATCCAGGGCTTGGTACTGGCATTTTAAAAGCGGGAACCTCACATCAAAAAACATCGGTGATTCGGTGGCAGAGGGTGAATATCTTGGTGTTGCGGGAAGTTCAGGGAGTAGTACCATTCCCCATTTGCATTTTGAGGTCTTTGATGCTACTGGAGATCGCGTGGATCCCTATGCAGGGCCCTGCAACAGTATGAACCCTGAAACTTGGTGGCAGAACCAACCGAATTACTTTGTTCCAGAGATCCTCACACTTTCTACTCACAATTCCCAGCTTTTTGATGACGAATGTCCGTTAGTGGAAAATACCTATGAACACTTAAATTTTGATATAGGGGATGAAATCGTGTTTCGCACTTTTTATAGAGACATCCAAAACGGATCTGAAACCCATTTTATCATTAAAAAACCGGATGCTAGTATTCTTTACGACTGGGTCTTGGAATCTCCTTGGCCGGATAGTACGGTTGGTTGGGCGCAGTATGTATTTCCTGTGGACAGTTCATGGCCTACAGGGGTTTACACCATTACGGCTGTTTTTGGCGATAATACTTATGAAACCCAGTTTGGGATCCGCACAGAGTTGGGTATTATTGACTTGCATAGTTCTGAAATGAAAATATACCCCAATCCTACTACAAATCAAATAAATGTGGAAGCAAAATCAATGATTGATAAAGTAGAAGTGTATGACCTTCTGGGACGAATAGTAGTAAAAGTTTCACCAATGTCCACAAAGACTCAATTGAATCTAGGTCATTTGAAAATAGGAATGTATATGGCAGTAATTTCTTCCGAAGGGAAAAGGACTGTGAAGAAAATTATAAAAGAATAGATAATTTATTAAGTTTAGTTTATCCTGAGTGAAGTCGTAAAACTCGAACGGGAATTTTTGATAATAAAAAAGAGGCTGAAATTAATCAGCCTCTTTTTTATTAAAACTATGCTTAAAAGCTTATGCCAAAGAAACTCTCTTAAAGCCAACAACTTCAACATCGCCATACGTTTTTACGTAATCTGCAACGCTCTTTTTGTCATCTTTAATGAAGTTTTGGTCAAGTAACGCTTTTTCGTGGTCCAAGGTAGTGTTGTCACTAACAAAACGCTCAATTTTTCCTGGAAGGATTTTGTCCCAGATTTGCTCTGGCTTGCCTTCAGCTTTCAATTCTGCTTTTGCATCTGCTTCAGCTTGCGCCATAATCTCTGGAGTCAATTGTGCTCTTGAAATATACTTAGGCACGTTTTTAAGGGTTTTGCCCAAACGGCCCAACTCAATGTTTTCCTTTTCAATTACAGCAATCCTTGCTTCAGTTTCAGATTCTACAAACTCTGGCGTAAAATCTTTATAGGAAAGGGTAGAAGCTCCCATGGAAGCAACTTGCATAGAAACGTCTTTTGCCAATTCTTCAGCGTTGTTAACTGCTTTTGAAAGGCCAGTTAAGGCAGCAATTTTATTGCCGTGAACGTAAGAACCTACGAATGGAGCTTCCAAGATTTCGTAGCCTCCAATCTCTATTTTCTCACCGATAACACCAGTTTGCTCAGTCAGTTTTTCAGCAACGGTCATTCCACCAAAATCAGCAGCCAAAAACTCCTCTTTTGAAGAAGTCTTCAAAGCGATTTCAGCCATTTTGTTTGCCATTTCAACGTAAGAATCGTTTTTGGCAACAAAGTCAGTTTCACAGTTCAAGGAAATAGCAACACCTTTTGTATTGTTGCTGTTCACCTTTACGGTTGCAACCCCTTCGCTAGAATCGCGATCTGCTCTTTTTTCAGCAATTTTTTGTCCTTTTTTTCTAAGGATGGAGATTGCTTCCTCCATATTTCCACCTGCTTCAACCAAAGCGTTTTTGCAGTCCATCATTCCGGCACCAGTGGTTTGTCTTAGTTTATTTACTTCCGCGGCTGTTATGTTTGCCATTTTTATAAATTTTTAAAGTTTAATATTAAAAAAAGTCGTTCAATTTATTTTCAGCAAAGAAAAGAACCAAACGACTTTTAAATTTTAAAGTGAGGTTATTATTCTTCTTCGTTTGTTACTGTTTTTTTTGTTTTCTGACGCGCAGGCTTTTTTGCTTCTTTTGCGTTGTCATCGTCAGTTGAAGGAACTAAAGCTTTTTTAGGAGCTTTCGCCTTTTTTTCCATTCCTGCTTCATCGTCTTCATCTTCGTCTTTTCCAGATTTTCTTTCAGAAAGACCTTCAATAACGGCATCAGAAACAAAGCTCATAATGGCATCAATTGATTTTGAAGCATCATCGTTAGATGGAATTACGTAATCAATAACGCGAGGGTCACTGTTGGTATCTACCATTGCGAAGATTGGAATGTTCAATTTCAAGGCTTCTGCAACTGCAATGTGCTCACGAGTTGTGTCAACCACAAAAAGTGCTGCAGGAAGACGGCTCATATCAGAAATGGAACCTAAGTTTTTTTCCAATTTAGCGCGAAGACGATCTACAGCCAAGCGCTCTTTCTTTGAAAGCGTCATGAAGGTACCGTCTTGCTTCATTCTATCAATAGAAGACATTTTCTTAACGGCTTTACGTATAGTCACAAAGTTGGTAAGCATACCGCCTGGCCATCTTTCAGTGATGTAGGGCATGTTTGCATTCTTTGCTTTTTCAGCAACGATGTCTTTTGCTTGTTTTTTGGTAGCTACAAAAAGGATTTTGCGTCCACTAGCTGCTATTTTCTTAAGGGCTTCACTAGCTTCCTCTATTTTTGCAGCGGTTTTGTAAAGGTTGATGATGTGGATCCCGTTGCGCTCCATATAGATATACGGTGCCATGTTTGGGTTCCATTTGCGGGTTAGGTGGCCAAAATGCACACCTGCTTCTAGTAAGTCTTTTACTTCTACTTTTTTTGCCATTTTTGTTTTAGTTTACGTTCTGTGAAAGGATAGCAACCCGACTCATTGTTGGTACTCCTTCGCCATAGGCTAAGGAGCACAAAGCAGAGCTTTGGTTTAGATGCTAAACTAACACCCGAATTTTTCGGGTTAACAGCTTTTTTGATTAATAATGAATATGAACTTTTCAACTGCAATTGGGTACCCCAAGAGAGATACCCAATCAACAAGTTGAGCAATATTAACGTTTAGAGAACTGGAATTTTTTACGGGCTTTCTTCTGTCCGAATTTCTTGCGCTCTACCATTCTTGGATCTCTTGTTAGCAAACCTTCTGGTTTCAAGATGCCACGGTTTTCGTCATTAAGCGTACACATAGCGCGGGAAATAGCAAGACGGATAGCTTCTGCTTGTCCTGTAATACCACCGCCAAATACATTTACTGTAATGTCGAAAGTAGTTTCGTTTTCTGTAAGTACTAAAGGTTGTTTTACTTTATACTGAAGTGTTCCAGTTGGAAAGTAGTTTGCCAACTCACGCTTGTTGATGGTAATGTTTCCCTTGCCTTCTTTAAGGTAAACACGTGCAACAGCGGTTTTTCTTCTGCCTATTTTGTGAATTGTCTCCATTACTTGTTGTCGTTAAAGTTAATAGCTCTAGGTTTTTGTGTTTCCTCCGCCTGGTCTTCCGCCACCCTTACGTCCCTCTGGACGAGGGCGAGCCTCATT
>JAPKFY010000096.1 GCA_026646335.1 Aequorivita sp.
GGCACCATCACGAACTTCCAGGTGATGCCCTTCGCCTGCGCGTCCAGCAGGTCGGCTTTTAGGTCGGCCAGCTGCGCCGCGCCGAGCATAGTGCGCCCCGGCTCGAAGGTGGCGGCCAGGAACGGCCCGATATACTCCATCGTAAATTCCTCGACGTTGGGCAGCGCGGGATCACGGAACGAGCGCGCGTCTAGCACGAACAGGGCGGCGTCGCTGCCGAAGGTGCGGTAGCGGTACAGCTTGCGTTCCTGCGCGGTGCGCGGGTCGCCGGTATCACCGTAGAACTCGTCGCGCAGCGGGTTGTAATCCTGGAAGGCGCTCAGGCCGGTTTCGTACAGCTCGGTGTCGTTGATGAATTCGGCATCGCCGGGCAAAAAGCGCGGGTCGGTGTCCGGCGGCGCGCCCCCGGCGAAGTCGTTGGTTACTTCGTGGTCGTCAATGGTGGCGAAGATGGCCGTCGAAGCGCGCACGTCCGCCCAGGTGTTCAGGCCGTAACGTTCGCCATAAACTTCGGATTATTTTGAATGAAGTATTCAGTAATATCTGGCGACATAGTTTCATCAACAAGTTTAAGCAGCGAAGACCGCAAAGTTGTTGAGGAAAATTTAAAAACCTTGCTCGAGGATTTGAAGCAGGAGTTCAATGTTTATGGTCGAATAATAAAAGGTGATTATTTAGAGTGTGTAGTTCCAGATCCAGCTGAGGGCTTGCAGGTAGCGTTGGCAATCAAAAGTTTTGTGAAGGCTATTCCTGTGGAAACAAAAAAATATAAAAAGGATGATAACCGCTTAAAACAGTTTAAAATCCACGGAATAAGACTCGCCATCGGCTATGGCGAATTGAGCCGCTATACGCCGGAAGAAGGAATTATAGATGGCGAGGCCATTTATTTTTCAGGCCGTGAAATAAGTGGCGAAACAACCTACAACAAAGAGCGCATCGTTATAAAAAACACCTTGTTTTTCGCTTCAAAAAACGAGGATTTAAATAAAAATTTCCAACCTTTATTGGCGTTGTTGGATGTTTTGCTCAGCAAAGCAACCTCAAGGCAATGCGAAGTTTTATATTTAAAACTAATGAACAATCAAGAGGAAGAAATAGCCAAACGATTGGGTATTGGGCAATCTGCCGTCAATCAACATTCCACCAGTATTGGCTGGAACGCCATTGAAGAAGCGGTTAGCTATTTTAAAATGATAATTTCAAAATAGAAGCTATGGGAATAATGGAATTGTTACTGCTTCAATTTATTGCACATCTGTGCTTAGATTACTTTTTCCAGACCGATAACTTGGCAAAACAGAAAAATGCAATAGGATTCAAAAGCTCATTTTTATATTGGCACGGGCTGGCGTGTTTTGCTTTAGCTTGGATTTTTTCGTTGCAATTGGGTTTTGCTTTAGCCGCTGCAATTATTGCCATAACCCACTTCCTGATCGATGGGTTTAAGCGTTATCTCAACAATAGCAGATATTTTGGCAGGTATGCATTTTTCATAGATCAAGCAGTTCATTTAATAATTTTAACGATCGTAGTTTTTATGTTTGATAAATGGCACGGAATCAATCCTTCCGTCGGAATTTCTATCAATTTTAAATATTTACTCATAATCACTGGATATTTGGTATGCTTAAAACCTGCAAATATTTTTATAAGAGAAGTATTTAAAGTTTCCCAAATACAAGTGTCCAGCGACAACGAAATGCCCAATGCCGGAAAGGTAATCGGCGTTTTAGAACGAATCTTAGCACTCACTTTTATCATCGTATCACAATATTCTGCAGTTGGGTTCTTGATTGCGGCCAAATCCATTTTGCGATACGGAAATAATGAAACCTTAAAAACGGAATACGTGCTCATCGGGACGATGCTAAGCTTCGGAATAGCTGTTATTGCTGGAATTATCATTAATTTACATTAAACTTTGTCGGTGTGATTTCTCAATTAAAAAAGCACATAGATCAAAACTTTCCATTTCTTAAAGGGAAAAAACTACTCATCGCCTGTAGTGGGGGATTGGACAGCGTGGTTTTAACCCATTTGATAAAAAATCTAAACTTTGAAATCGCTTTGGCGCACTGTAATTTCTCACTCCGAGGAAAAGAAAGCGATGGCGATGAAATGTTTGTCATCGGTTTGGCAAAAAACTTGGGGATATCGGTATTTGCGGAAACCTTTGATACAAAAGGATTTGCCGAAGAACACAAAATCTCAACCCAAATGGCGGCACGCGACCTTCGCTATACTTGGTTTTCCGAAATTTTAAAAGATTTTAAATTTGATTATTTGCTGACCGCCCATCACTTGGACGACGATTTGGAAACTTTTTTCATCAATCTTTCCCGCGGAACGGGTTTAAACGGACTTATAGGAATACCGAAGAAAAACAACAAAATTATTAGACCGCTTTTGAATTTTTCACGGGAGGAAATCTTGCAATATGCTGAGGAAAACAGTTTGAAATGGCGCGAAGACAGTAGTAATAAAAAGACAGATTACCTTCGGAATAAGTTGCGTTTAAAGGTTTTGCCACAATTTAAAATGGCAAATGAATCGGTTCTGAAAAACTTTCAGAAAACCCAACAAAACCTGCAAGCTTCACAAAATCTTATTGAAGATTACATGAGTTTAGTCTATAACTTGATTGTATCCGAAGCTACAGATTCTTATAAGATTAACATTCAGAAATTAAAAGAATTGCCACATACCGAAGCATTGCTTTATGAGCTGTTGAATGGTTTCGGGTTTACCGAATGGGAAGATGTTTCAAATTTACTGGAAGCACAAACGGGCAAACAGGTTTTTTCAAAAACGCACCGATTGTTAAAAAATAGAGAGGAATTGTTGCTGACAGAAATTGATCCAGAAACAATAAATGATGAATTTTTAGTCTCCGAAGGAGGGATCAATTCGCCAATTAAATTAAAAATAGAGCCGTCAAAATACATCGGCGAGACCGAGAAAAATTTAATTTATGTAGATTATACAAAACTAAATTTCCCCCTGAAACTTAGAAAATGGGAGGATGGCGATAGCTTTCAACCCTTCGGAATGAAAGGAAAAAAGAAGTTGAGCAAATTTTTCAAAGACGAAAAAATCCCCTTAAACGAAAAGGAGAAAATCTGGCTGCTTTTAAATGGTGAAAAAATAGTTTGGGTAATTGGCTACCGAATGGACGACCGTTTCAAAGTAACTGAAAACACAAAAAGGATTTTAAAGATAACCTCTTGGAATTGAATGTATATAAAAAAGAATCCCAACCAATGGTCGGGATTCTTTAACAAACCTAACTTAGTAAACTTTAAAGTGCACTAAGAATATTTTCTATCCCCACAAAAAATATTGCTTTGTGCATTATCCACTAATTCTATGGTTCAAATATAAGACAAGAATTCGATCTACACCATACGTACTTACACGTATTTTTTTGTGATTAATATCATTTTGAGTTATAAACAATAATAGTAACTTTCCATTTATGAAAATACCAAAGAGAATAGGAGTTTTGACCAGTGGCGGTGATGCTCCAGGAATGAACGCGGCCATTCGTGCGGTAGTTAGGTCTTGCACATACCACAATCTTCAGTGTGTTGGGGTTTACCGTGGTTTTCAAGGTTTGATAGAAGGTGATTTTAAAGAATTGGATGCGCGTTCGGTAAAAAACATAATCAACCGCGGCGGTACATTTCTTAAATCTGCCCGTTGCAAAGAATTTAGGGCTGAAGAAGGTAGAAAAATGGCTTTCAGCAATCTTCAAAATGAAAACATCGATGCCTTGGTCGTGATTGGTGGCGACGGTACTTTTGCGGGAGCATCGGTATTTTCCAAGGAATTCAATTTTCCAATCGTTGGCCTTCCGGGTACAATAGACAATGACATAAATGGAACTGATTTTACCATAGGCTATGACACTGCGTTGAATACCGTTGTTGAAGCAATCGATAAAATTCGCGACACAGCAAATTCACACAATCGTCTTTTTTTGGTAGAAGTAATGGGTCGCGATGCAGGCGATATAGCCTTAAACGCAGGCATTGGCGCGGGAGCAGAGGAAATCTTGATCCCCGAACAAAATATGGGGCGAGAACGTTTGCTGGAGTCGTTGAGCAGAAGTAAAAAGTCTGGAAAAACTTCGAGCATTGTTGTGGTTTCCGAAGGGGACCAAATAGGAAAGAATATCTTTGCCCTTGCAGAGTATATTGAAAAAAATTTAAAAGAATACGAAGTTAGGGTTACGGTCCTCGGGCATATTCAGCGTGGCGGTGCGCCAAGTTGTTATGATCGTGTACTTGCGAGCCGTCTGGGCGTTGGCGCTATTGATGCGCTTTTGCGTGGCGAAACCAATGTAATGATTGGTATAGTTCACAATAAAGTAACTTCGGTGCCTTTTTCCGAAGCAATAAAGGGAAGTAATGAAATTGACGAAGAATTGATCCGTGTGGCAGACATCATTTCAATTTAAAAAAAATAAAACTCATAGATGAAAACGAAAATAGGAATTAACGGCTTTGGCCGAATTGGGCGCTTAGCCTTCAGAATAGCATCACAAAGAAAAGATATTGAAATTGTTGCAGTAAACGATCTGCTGGAAGTAGATCATCTTGCATATTTATTGAAATATGATTCCGTTCACGGAAAATATCCCGGAAAAGTGGAGGTGAAGAATGGAAATTTGATGGTTGATGGAAACAAAATACGGGTTTCTGCCGAAAAAAATCCTGAAAATTTAAAATGGGATGAAGTTGGCGCAACAATTATAATTGATTGTACCGGAAATTTCAAGGAAGTAGAGTCAGCTTCGGCACACCTAAAAGCTGGTGCCAAAAAAGTTGTGCTTTCCGCACCTTCAAAGACAGCTCCCATGTTTGTGATGGGTGTTAATCACAAAAACATAAAACCAACCGATACAATTATTTCGAATGCTTCGTGCACCACAAATTGTCTTGCGCCAATGGCAAAAATCATCAACGACGAATACGGTATCGTTGAGGCCTTAATGACCACGGTCCACTCAGTAACTGCTTCGCAGTCGACGGTAGATCAGCCTTCAAAGAAAAACTATCGTATGGGAAGAAATGCCTTGAGCAATATTATTCCCACAACTACAGGTGCTGCCGTTGCGGTAACCAAAGTGATTCCAGAGTTGAATGGAAAACTTACAGGAATGGCTTTTCGCGTACCTACCACAGATGTTTCCGTGGTAGATTTAACTGTTCGCACAAAAAAACCTGCCACTTACGAAGAAATAAAATCGCTTTTCAAAAAAGCCTCTGAAAATGATTATCACGGAATTGTAAATTACACCGAAGACCAAGTGGTTTCACAAGATTTTGTTTCAGACCCGCACATTTGCACTTTTGATGCCAACGCCGGTATTGCACTTAATGATAATTTCTTTAAGTTAGTAGCTTGGTATGATAACGAATACGGCTATTCCGCAAAACTTGTGGAACTGGCTGCTCACGTTGCAACTTTATAAATTATGACCCTAATAACCGACGGCGGTTCTACAAAATGTGATTGGGTGTTGCTGGATTATTCTGGCAATATTGTCTTTAAAACCGCAACCTCAGGGTTGAATCCCACGGTTGTGCCAAGAGAGGAATTGAATCTTCGCATTGCTTCAAACGAAACCTTGAAAAACGTTTTCCATACTGTTGATTTTTTGGATTTTTATGGCGCAGGCTGCGGAACATTAACCCCTCGAAGTATTTTAAGGGAAGTTTTGGAGGAATTATTTATAAAAGCGAAAGTAAACGTTTTCGAAGATATGTCTGCCGCTGTTTTTGCGGCTACTACCGAACCAGGTATTGTATGCATTTTGGGGACGGGTAGCAATAGCTGCTATTTTGACGGAACTGAAATACATGCGCCAATTCCTGCTTTAGGCTTTATTTTGATGGACGAGGCCAGTGGAAATTACTTCGGAAAAAGGTTGATTCGCGATTATTATTACCATCGAATGCCTTCTGAAATTGCTTCAGAATTTGAAAAAAGTTTCAATCTGGAAGCTGATGATATCAAAATGAATTTGTACAAAAAACCCAACCCAAATGCATATTTGGCTTCATTTGCACAATTCATCTTTACCCAGAAAGAAATAAACCCATACTTTTATGCCCTCATTAAAGAAGGCATTTCAAATTTTATTGAATGCCGAATTCTTTGTTATGAAAATGCACGCGAAGTTCCAGTCCATTTTATTGGTTCCATCGCGCTTTTTTCAGAAGAAATAATTAAGGAATGTTTTAAAGAGCACAATCTTGAACTTGGAAGTATCGTTCAACGCCCCATTGATGGATTAATTGATTACTATAAGAACAGAATTCCAAAACCGTAAATTTTAAAATCGTAATTCGCAAATCAAAAATGTCTTTACCCTCCGTAAACCCTACAAAAACAGAAACTTGGAAAGCACTTGAAAAACATTTTCAAGAAATCAAAGCACGGCAAATGCAGGATGTTTTTGAAAAGGATGCTAGCCGATCGAGCCGTTTCAAGATTGAATGGCAGGATTTTTATTTGGACTATTCGAAGAACAGAATTACAGACGAAACCATTTCACTTTTATTAAAACTTTTAGAGGAAGTAAATTTGAAAGAAGCCATTGGAAAACAATTTTCAGGTGAAAAAATAAACGAGACCGAAGACCGGGCCGTGCTTCATACCGCCTTGCGCGATTTTGAAAATATGAAACCTGAAGTTAAGGCCACACTTCAAAAAATGAAGCTTTTTTCCGATGAAATAAGTAATGGCATTCACAAAGGTTTTACTGGAAAACCGATTACAGATGTTGTAAACATTGGCATTGGAGGCAGTCATTTGGGCCCCGAGATGGTAACGGAAGCGCTTAAGTTTTATAAAAATCATTTAAAAACTCACTTCATTGCAAATATTGATGGTGATGGTGTAGCTGAACACCTCAAAACTTTAAATCCCGAAACAACACTTTTCATCATAGTCTCCAAGAGTTTTACAACACAGGAAACTAATGCAAATGCTTCGTTTATAAGAGATTGGTTTCTGAAAAAAGGAAGCCGAGAAGACATTCAAAAACACTTTGTAGCTGTTTCGGCAAATGTTGATGGTGCAAAAGATTTTGGGATTTCACAGGAAAATATCTTTCCGATGAAGGATTGGGTTGGCGGTAGATTCTCGCTTTGGAGTTCTGTAGGCCTCTCCATTTGTTGCGCCATAGGTTTCAATAATTTTGAAGCAATGCTGAAAGGCGCTTTTGAAATGGACAATCATTTCAAAAAAGAAGGTTTTGACGAAAATATCCCTGTCATACTTGCCTTAATTTCAATTTGGTACAACAATTTCTTTAAAGCGGAAAGTGAATCGGTTGTTGCATATTCACAATATCTCAATAAACTCGTTCCTTATCTTCAGCAGGCAGTAATGGAGAGCAACGGAAAAAGCGTGGACAGAAATGGTGATAGAATTGAATACCAAACCGGAACCATAGTTTGGGGAAATGTTGGCAGTAACTCTCAACACGCCTATTTTCAACTTTTGCATCAGGGCACAAAATTGATTCCAACGGATTTTATAGGTTTTTCTGAATCTTTGCATGGAAACAAAGCAAACCATAATATTTTAATGGCCAATTTTTTTGCGCAGACCGAAGCTTTGTGGGAAGGAACTCATAACAAAAATGTTGAAAACCCATTCAAGTATTTCGAAGGCAATAAACCGACAAATACTATACTCATAAAAAGAATGACACCAAAAAATCTCGGAAGTCTGATTGCAATGTATGAGCACAAACTCTTTGTTCAAGGTATTATTTGGAATATATACAGCTATGACCAATGGGGCGTGGAATTGGGAAAAACCATTGCAAAAGAAACATTAAAAGCTATTGGCCAAAATAAACCTTCACTTATTAAGAATTCATCTACGGAAAAGCTTTTGGCTCAATTTTTAAAAAAATTACAATAAACTGTAAACCACAAACCCTACACTACAAACATTTTTAGTATCTTTCAGTTGTAAACTCCCCGTTTATACGTACTGAATTATGCTCACAAAAGTTTATGGAAGTGCCGTTTTTGGCGTGGAAGCAACTACAATTACTGTAGAAGTAAATGTTGATATTGGAATAGGTTATCATCTGGTTGGTCTGCCCGATAACGCTATTCGCGAAAGCAACTTCCGCATTGCCGCCGCCCTACAAAACAACGGCTACAAAATTCCCGGAAAGAAATTGATTCTCAATATGTCTCCCGCTGATCTTCGGAAAGAAGGCTCTGCCTACGATCTTACTTTGGCAATGGGCGTTCTTGTTGCAACAGAGCAAATTGAAGAGAAAACCCCGCTTTCTGAATATATTATTATGGGTGAATTGTCTTTGGACGGAAATCTTCAGCCCATACGTGGCGCTTTGCCAATTTCTTTAAAGGCAAAAGAAGAGGGTTTTAAAGGATTTATTCTTCCCAAGCAAAACGCCAAAGAAGCTGCCATCGTTGAAGGAATTGAGGTTTTTGGGATCGAAAACATAAAGGAAGTAATTGATTTTTTTAATGAAGGTATCCCACTAGAGAAGACAATAGTTGATATAGAAGCGGAATTTTACGATCACCTTGAACATCCCGAACACGACTTTGCCGATGTAAAAGGACAGGAATCCATTAAACGCTGTATGGAAATTGCCGCAGCGGGTGGTCACAATATAATTTTAATCGGTCCACCAGGTTCGGGAAAAACGATGCTTGCGAAACGGTTGCCCAGCATTTTACCTCCAATGACGTTACAGGAAAGCCTGGAAACCACAAAAATACACAGCGTCGCCGGACGTACCATGGAGAAAGGAGGCATTATGACTTCGCGACCCTTCCGAAGCCCCCACCATACTATCAGCGACGTCGCCTTAGTCGGTGGCGGTCAGTATCCACAGCCCGGCGAAATAAGTTTGGCGCACAACGGCGTTTTGTTTCTGGATGAATTGCCCGAATTTAAACGCGGCGTTTTGGAGGTAATGCGCCAACCGTTGGAAGACCGCGAGGTAACCATTTCGCGCGCAAAGTTTACCGTTACATATCCCTCCAGTTTTATGTTGGTAGCGAGTATGAACCCAAGTCCAGGTGGCTACTTTAACGATCCCGATGCACCGGTAATGTCTTCTCCGGCAGAAATGCAACGGTATTTGAGCAAAATTTCAGGCCCGCTTTTGGACAGGATCGATATTCACATAGAAGTAACCCCAGTTCCTTTTGAAAAATTAAGCGATGAACGTCGTGGCGAATCTAGCATTGTAATTAGGGAGCGGGTTACAAAAGCTAGAAAACTTCAATCCGAACGTTTCACAGAATTTGAAAAAGTTCATTACAACGCACAAATGGGAGTGAAGCAAATACGCCAATTCTGCAAACTTGACGAAGCTTCACTGCAACTTTTAAAAACTGCGATGGAGCGATTGAATCTTTCCGCACGGGCTTATGACCGGATTTTAAAAGTAGCAAGAACTATTGCAGATCTGGAAGCTTCTGAAGGAATTACTGGCAACCATATTTCTGAGGCTATACAGTATAGGAGTTTGGATAGGGATGGTTGGTTTGGGTAATTCCTTGTCAATTAAAACCAATCAGTTTTGTTTTAACTTATTTTTAAGACTAAAACCTACTTCGCAGAGTATCTTTAAAACTTTATAAAAAAATCGATACATTATGTTTAAAACTTCCCTTAAAACTAGTATTATAGCTTTGGCTTTAACCTCGCTAATTGTTTTTTCGTGTAAAACAAAACAAGAAGCAACTGCAGACGATGGCACCAAACTTTCCGTAGAATTTGAAAAGTACGAACTTGAGAACGGTCTCGATGTAATTCTTCACCAAGATAAAAGCGATCCAATTGTTTCACTTGCCATTCAATATGGCGTAGGCTCTAACCGCGAAAAAACAGGCCGTACTGGGTTTGCTCACTTATTTGAACACATGCTTTTTCAGGAATCTGAAAACGTGCCACAGGATCAATTCTTCAAAACAATTCAAGATGCAGGAGGAACGCTTAATGGCGGAACTTGGAAAGATGGAACAGTTTATTACGAAATAGTTCCGAAAAACGCAATGGAAACCGTAATGTGGTTGGAAAGTGACCGAATGGGTTATTTGATAAATACAGTAACAGAATCTGCTTTTTACAACCAACAGGAAGTAGTTCAAAATGAAAAACGCCAGCGCGTGGACAACAATCCGTACGGCCACACCAGTTGGGTGATTGATAAAAACCTTTATCCCGAAGGCCACCCTTATAATTGGCAGGTAATTGGCGAATTGGAAGACCTTCAAAATGCAACCGTAGAAGACGTAAAGGAATTTTACGATCGCTTTTACGGCCCTAATAACGCTACTTTAGTTTTGGCTGGAGATTTTGACACAGTGGAAGCCAAAAAGATGATTGAAAAGTATTTCGGTGAAATAAAACGCCGTCAGGAAGTAGAGCCATTAATGCCGCAACCGGTAACGCTTTCTGAAACCAAAAGGCTTTACCACGAAGATAATTTTGCCACCGCACCACAACTGAATATGGTTTGGCCAACGCTTCAGCAATATACTGAAGATGCATACGCTTTGGACTTTTTAGGTGAGATTCTATCCCAAGGAAAAAAGGCCCCACTTTATAAAGTATTGGTAAAAGAAAAAGATTTAACGGCAAGAACAACAGCCTATAATAGTTCAAATGAATTGGCTGGAGATTTTCAAATTTCAATAACCGCCAATAATGGTGTTGACTTGGATTCTGTTGAAAGCGGAATTAATGAAGCATTTGTTCTTTTTGAAAAAGATGGCGTTACCGACCGCGATATTGAAAGAATTAAGGCAGGTTTAGAAACCCAATTTTACAACGGAATCAGCAGTGTTTTGGGTAAATCTTTTCAGCTTGCGAGATATAATGTTTTTACGGACGATCCTGGGTTTATAACCCAAGATATCGAAAACATCAAAAAAGTTACGAAAGAAGATGTGATGCGGGTTTACAACAAATATATAAAGGACAAACCTTATGTTATGACTAGTTTTGTTCCAAAAGGACAACTTGAACTCATTACCGAGAATTCTGTAAAGGCAAATGTTGTTGAGGAGGAAATTAAAGAAAACGTAACCAAAACCGTGGAAGTTGAAAACACGGAAATTGCAAAAACGCCATCAAACTTTGACCGTTCTATCCCACCAACGCAAGGTGCTTCTCCAGAACTTTCCATCCCTGAAATGTGGACAGTAAATCTTGAAAACGGCATGAAAGTTTCCGGGATTGAGCAAAACGAAATCCCAACAGTAAACTTCAGTTTGGTGATTGAAGGTGGCCATTTGCTTGACGATATGAAAAAAAACGGTGTTGCAAATTTAATGAGCGACATCTTGATGGAAGGAACCGCCAACAAAACCCCGGAACAATTGGAAGAGGAAATAGACCTTTTGGGCGCAAGTATTTATATGTACACCACAAATGAATCCATAATTATTGGTGGTAATACCTTAACCCGAAATTTCGATAAAACCGTGAATCGGCTACGGGATGCGATGCGGCAATTCTCGAGCTAGCCTGCATATTTCACGCGCATGCGCGAAATATGCAGGCTCAAAGGAAAACCGCGCTCTGAAATACGGGTCCCCGATCGGTTTTCGGCACTGGAAACGC
>JAPKFY010000097.1 GCA_026646335.1 Aequorivita sp.
GTTGTCTTTCACAATGTTTCATTCGCGTACGAGCGCTTTGGAGAAAACGGCGCCGCGCCGTCTTTTGCCCTCCGTCATTTGCATTTCAAGATTGGCGCACTTGCCTGGTCTCTATAAAGAGTTGTAATTTCAACACCAAACCTGATAGCAGATGAAGTGTCAGTTATAATGAAGTCCGGAGTTTCAGATTTTTGAAAATTCCCTTCAAGATATTCATTCCTATAAACTGTTTTAAGTATTTCTTCTTCTGTCAATATTCTAGTCTATTATGTTTGCCAACATGGAAATAAATACAACTGTTGTCTTTAATCCCAATATCTCTTTAATTCCAAATATACAAATTTACCCTTTCCAAACTCCTAATCACTCGTTACTCTTAGCTCTTGACTCTTAATTCTTAATCCTTGGCTCTAATTTTAAAACTTCCCACTTCCCACTTCGCATTTCCAACTTCGCATTCCCAATTTCATACCTCGTATTTCCTTACCTTTGCACTTCAATTTTAAAAAAGAACACGATGCAAGACGGAATCTATGCAAAAATAACGACCGAAAAAGGTGAAATCCTTATAAAACTTACCCACGACAAAACCCCGGGAACGGTTGGAAACTTTGTGGCCTTAGCTGAAGGAAATTTAGAAAATAAGGCAAAACCACAGGGAACACCCTATTATGACGGTTTGAAATTTCACCGTGTAATTCCAGATTTTATGGTGCAGGGTGGCGATCCAAAAGGAACAGGTTCTGGCGGGCCGGGTTACGATTTTGAGGATGAGTTCCATCAAGACCTTCGCCATGACACGCCGGGTGTGCTTTCTATGGCCAATTCTGGCCCTGCGAGCAATGGCAGCCAGTTTTTTATCACGCACGTTGCCACGCCTTGGTTGGATAACAAGCACACGGTTTTTGGAAATGTTGTTGAAGGACAGGATGTGGTTGATAGCGTTGCGCAGGGCGACACCATGAAAAAAGTTGAAATTATCCGCGTAGGCGATGAAGCCAAAAAATGGAACGCAGTGGAAGCTTTTAGAAGTTTTACGGGTGAAAGGGAAGCGCGCATTGCAAAAATAAAAGCACAAGAGGAAGCAGAGCTAAAAAAAGTTTCAGAAGGTTTTGACAGAACCGATAGCGGCTTGCTGTATAAAATAATCCAAAAAGGAAGCGGCAAAAAAGCCGAAAAAGGAAAGACAGTTTCCGTGCACTACAAAGGCGCACTTACTGATGGAACTGAATTCGATTCATCTTATAAAAGAAAACAACCCATCGACTTCCAATTGGGTGTTGGGCAGGTAATCTCTGGCTGGGATGAGGGTATCCAATTATTGCAAGTAGGCGATAAGGCCCGTTTTGTAATTCCCGCACATCTTGCTTATGGTGAGCGCGGCGCTGGCGGAGTTATTCCACCAAACGCAACCTTGATTTTTGATGTGGAATTGATGGATGTTAAATAAGGGATTAGGCATAAGGAATTAGCGATGAGGTAATAGGAATTAGCGAAGAGGAAATCTTTGCTTTAATTTCAAATATGAACTATTATTTTGCGAACTCACCGACTCACTGATTCACTAACTCACCAATTCAAAAAATGGAACTAGAGAAACTTAAGTACCCAATTGGCACTTTCGATTGCCCTTCAAATATTACTCCTGAAATACAGCGAGCTTGGTTTTCCATTTTGGAACATTTTCCGAATAGATTGACCAATTTGGTGGGCGATCTTTCCGAAGCGCAATTGAATACTCCGTATAGACCAGAGGGTTGGACAGTGAGGCAAGTGATTCATCATCTTTACGATAGCCATCACAATAGTTATTCACGCTTCAAATGGACCTTGACTGAAGAAACTCCCTTGATCAAGGTTTATGATGAAAAAGCTTGGGGAGAATTGGTCGATTCAAAAAATGCTCCTATTGAACTTTCGTTAAACGCACTAACTGCGCTGCACGCCAAATGGGTCTTTTTGTTGCAAGGACTTACAGAAGCAGATTTTCAAAAATCATTTATTCATCCCGATGGCAACGAAAATGTAACACTTGCTGAAAATATTGGGATCTATGCTTGGCATTGCAACCACCATTACGCACATATTGAAAATTTGATTAAAAGGGAAGGGTGGAAGTAATTATAAGTTTTGAGAATATAAAGAAGCAGCCTAAAAATATATTTTGGGCTGCTTCCTTTGTTTAATTCATAAAGTTATTGGTTTATCGGGCAGTTATTGTTCCGCTATAGTAACCAATTACACTTCCCTCAGCTATTGTAAGGCAATAGGAATATTATTGATACTCTTTTCATTTTTTTAAAGTTCAATGTTCAAGATTGTATAGATCTGCAACCGAATTATAATCGGTTAGGTCAATATTTTTATTGGACATTTTAGTTGCAGCTTCTTTGGGAATGGTAACGATGGTGTATGCTATTTGTGCTGGGATTTCATTCAGGGCAATGATGACATTGTCCCAACCATTGGTGGTCTTGCTTATTAATAGAATACTTCTACTAAAATCCACATTTAGTTTTGCCCCAATCCCCATATAAGAAAAAGAGAAAGGGAGTAATGTTGTGGCGCTTATCTCCCCAGTATTTGCATATATCAATACGGCACCACCTTCATCAATTATAGTCCGCAAATTTTGGCCTCCAGTTAGATTTGGTGTGACATCAAAGCGTCTAAAAATATTATTTTCTCCATAGTGCAGGTTGTCGCCCCAATCTCCACGATTAACATTGAAAGTATAAGAGCTTACGTTTGCATTGCCATCTTGTCCTGCGGGACCTTGTGCACCGTCCATTCCATCTTTCCCATCTTCTGGGGAACAGGCTGTAATTAAAATTGCAAAAACTGCAATCATCCAAAATTTCAAATTTGTTTTCATAATTATTTGATTTTTAAGGTTTATATAAAGATATAATTTTTTTCCGTCCCACAACCGTAATTATACCCTTGCAGAAACCGTTGGTAGCTAAGCTTGGCACAGCAACCACCATTACGCACATATTGAAAATTTGATTAAAAGGGAAGGGTGGAAATGAAATGTTAATTTGTTAATTCGGGATTTGTTAATTCGAATCCCGAATCCCAAATCATGGTGCGGCAGTTCCCCCTTCGGGGGCCAGAGCTTGTCCCGAACTTGCTTCGGGAGGGCTTTTCCACTTAATATTACACCCCATGCTCGGTTTTTGATCCTCTCGTTGGGGATTGTTGTTAAGTATATTGTCCATGGCTTCGCGAAGATCGCGACCGTTCACGGGAATTCCGTTTCCGGGGCGACTATTGTCCAATTGGCCGCGATAAACCAGTTTCATTTCAGCATCAAAAACATAGAAATCTGGGGTGCAGGCGGCATCGTAGGCCTTTGCTACTTCCTGGGTTTCGTCGTATAAATAAGGGAAAGGATAACTGAGTTTTTGGGCTGTTCGCCACATTTCTGCGGGAGAATCTTCTGGATATTTAATGACATCGTTACTGTTAATAGCCACAAACCCAAACCCCGTAACACGATAATCATTGCAAACCCTTACAAGTTCTTCACTTACATGCTTTACGAACGGGCAATGGTTACAAATAAACATGACAACGGTTCCTTTTTCACCACGTGCGTCTTTTAGCGAAACAAATTTATCGGTAACTGCATCAATAAGTGTAAAATCGGGGGCTTTAGTTCCCAAGGGCAGCATTTTAGATTCTGTTCTTGCCATTTTCTTCTTTTCTATATTGGTTGTAATCTATGGTTTAAAGTTACGATTTTTGATCCGTTATTAAGTTAATGCGTCTTTTGGTTATTATTATTTTCTAAACTTCTAAACTCATCGACTCCTCTATCTTTTCCTAAAGAATTTATAAAACTTTGTGGTTGTTGAATATCTCCATTAACTTTAAAAATCTAAACCAATTATTATGAAATGCCCATAAATGAATTTATAAACAAAGAGAAGATGTAATTTTGGGCATTCCATCTTCTTTTTTTCAAATATTTTATACAGATGAAAAATTCATATTCATCGCTCTCCGTAGCAATCCAAGATTTACAAAAAAAAGGTTTTACCGAAGACTTTAATCTTGTGGCTGAAGGCATAGAATCCAAAAATCTTAAAAAGAAATGGAAAGCCGGCGAACTTGAGGTTATTAAATTCTATCGTTTTGAAGGAATGTCAGATCCCGGCGATAACACCATTCTTTATTTGATAGAAACTAAGAGCGGATTAAGAGGCTTGCTGGTAGATGCTTATGGTGCAGATCAGAGCGTAGTTTCTTCAGCAATGATTCAGAAACTGAAAATGCATCATGACGAATAATCTTAGCTGGACCGATTTTGAAAAGGTAGAAATGCGTGTGGGCACCATTCTTGAGGCCAATGACTTTCCAGAAGCGCGGAATCCTTCCTACCAACTTTTAATTGATTTTGGAAGCGAATTAGGGCAGCGAAAAACTTCGGCACAATTAACTTCGCTTTATTCAAAGGAAGAATTGATTGGGAAACAAGTGGTGGCAGTTGTAAATTTTCCAAAGAAACAAATAGCCAACTTTATGAGCGAATGTCTTGTCTTGGGCGCAGTGGAAGGGAAAAATGTTACACTTTTGCAACCTGGAAAAGAAGTCCAAAATGGATTGAGAATATTATAGTTAAAAGCTTTTTTTGATACCTTCACCCAACAAAACTTGACCCCTATGAAAAAGTATTTGCTTGTTATATTTCTTCCCTTACTGCTGAATTCGTGCAAGAACAATTCTGAAGCAGAAAAGCCTGAAAAAGAAATCACAGCTAAAAGTTTCGAAAAGATGAACCAGCTTAAGTGGTTGTTAGGAACGTGGACCAATGAATCCGGCGAAGAGTTTTCGCAAGAAAGTTGGTCAAAGGAGAATGACAGTATGTTCACAGCGTTCAGTTTCACGCAAGTGGCAAATACAACCGTTTTTGCCGAAACAATGGCACTTGAGCAAAAAGCAGATAGTTTGTTGCTAACCGTTGCGGCCGCTAACCAAAACGATGAAAAACCTATTACTTTTAAAATGATTTCTTCAGAAAATGGACAGTTCATTTTCGAAAACAAGAACCACGATTTCCCTAAAAGGATTATCTATACAAATCCTGTTAAGGACTCACTCCACGCGTGGATTGAAGGAACCGTAAATGGCGAAGCCAAGAAAGTTGATTTCTACTTTTCCCGAAAGAATTAATTATTAAGCATCTGCATCCAAAGTATTGGTGACCACATAATAGCGCGGGTCTTCAACAGATTCCTCGATATAAGCTTCAAATTCAGGGTTCCATTTTAAAAGAAGCGCTTTACAATCTGGGCTGAGGTGCGTGAGTTTTATTTGCTTTCCGCTGTCAATGTATTTATTGGCAATATTCCGAACTGCTTCTACTCCCGAATGGTCGGAGATTTTAGACTCTATAAAGTCAATTTCTATTGAATCCGGATCGGTTGAAACATCAAATTTACTGTTGAAAGCTGTTGTTGAACCGAAAAATAAGGGCCCCCAGATTTCATATACCTTGGTGCCATCTTCTTTAATTCGTTTTCTGGCCCGAATCATAGTGGCGCTTTTCCAGGCAAAGACAAGAGCGCTCATAATAACGCCCACAAACACTGCTATTGCAAGATCCTGCCAAACGGTTATCGCAGAAACTGTAATTAATACAATTGCATCTGATAGTGGAATTTTATGAAGAATCCTAAAACTGCTCCACGCAAAGGTGCCAATAACTACCATAAACATTACGCCCACCAATGCTGCTATAGGTATTTGCTCTATTAAAGGCGCACCAAAAAGCACAAAACATAAAAGAGCGATGGCCGCCGTAGCACCTGAAAGTCTACCGCGACCACCTGAGCTCACGTTGATGATGGATTGCCCAATCATAGCACAACCGCCCATACCGCCGAAAAGACCGTTCAGGATGTTTGCACTTCCTTGCGCTACACATTCTCTGTTACCGCTTCCGCGGGTTTCGGTCATTTCATCAATTAAATTAAGCGTCATCAAAGATTCAATCAAACCAACGGCTGCAAGTAAAAATGCTGTTGAGAGTATTAAATCCCAATGGCCACTTATGGTATCTATAAAGGTAAAAATCTGCGTTTGAAAGACAGGAAGCGAGCCTTTTAAACCACTTCCACCACCATCGCGGATAAAGGAGCCAACTGTGCTCACGTCAAGATTTCCGAAGATTGTAATACCCGCAACCACAATAATGGCAATTAATGCTGCAGGAATTTTTTTGGTAAGTTTTGGCAACCCGAACATAATTGCCATCGTTAAGCCGACCAAGCCTAACATTACCCAAAGATCGAGCCCAGTGAGCCATTGTGGAACTGTGCCGCGACTTTCTTTAAATAGCCCTAATTGCGATAGAAAAATAACGATTGCCAAACCGTTTACAAAGCCCATCATAACTGGATGGGGAATAAGCCGAACAAATTTTCCAAGTTTAAATACTCCTGCCATAATTTGTATGGCGCCCACAAAGAGAAGTGTTATAAAAAGCCATTGCAGGCCAAGATATTTTACTGGTTCTGCCAAAGCCAATCCAACCTCGTTACCTTGTTGAATTAAATGCACCATTACAACAGCCATTGCGCCTGTAGCTCCAGAAATCATTCCCGGGCGACCGCCGAACAGCGCTGTTACAATTCCCATAATAAACGCACCGTAAAGCCCGACTAACGGGTCAATGCCTGCCACAAAGGCAAAGGCAACCGCCTCTGGTACTAGGGCCAAAGCTACGGTGAGCCCAGAAAGTATATCGTTTTTTGGGTTTTGGGTAAAGGATAATAGATATTTTGCGAGCATTTAGTTTTTTTAAAGGCGGCAAAGATAGGGTTTTGAAAATAGACCTAAGACCGCTTTGCTGTAAGACATAAGACGTAAGACTAAAAGAATGGGTGTTGAAATTTGAAATAGTCCAAATTCCAAATCCCGAATTAACAAATCTCCATTTCTAACCTTTCTTCATCATTTTGATGGTGAACCAACCCAACAGTCCAATTATTACAGCCATAATGAGCCACAGCCAAAGTTTGTTTTCAAAAAGTGGAGAGCGTTTGGAAACCTCTATTTTGTCAATTGCTTTTTCTTCGGATAGTTTTACACCTGCAATATTTGCTGGAATGTTCTCAGTAAATTTTGCAATATCATAGTTTGGTTTGTTGGCTTTTGGATTGCCATAAACCAAATAATAGGTTGCGGGTTCCCCAAAACGGGCAACCAATTGATGCACGTATCCTTTTGCGGTAACACCTTCAATCTTTAAGGGGCGGTTGTCAAAATTTTCAATTTCAATCTGGAGCTTTTTGGTTATCGTACTGTAAAAATAGAGGTCATTGTTTTCCAAAGAGCTGAGAATGCTTGAATTCAATGTTGTGAAATTATAGATCCAACCTTTTTCAGTTTTAGTGCTGTCCGCCAAATATTTTATGGTTACTGGGCGGTAAAAATCTAAGGAATCCTTAATCTTAAGTGATATCAAACTTATTGGCAAAGGCTCCGAAAAATCAATATCTAATATTGTCTTTTTTAAGTCCTTATTTTCTGTTGCTGAAAAACTTTTTACGGGATATGTTTTGAATATAGGTGATTCAAAGTTGCTTAGTTGTGTTTCGGCAGTAACCAAATCAGGTTTTTCGGAGGACTTAATTTGAAATCTTAAATAGCGGTATTTTGATTTTGGAAACCTAACATTCGTAAACTGATAGTCCGTTTGCGTATTTTTAATTGAGAGGATTCTATAATTCTCAACTATTGAAAACCATTCGTTATTGTCATGGCTTCCTTCCAAACCTAGCAACCAATTAAAATTTAGCTGTTTAAAATTCAATTGTATTTCATTGATGGCTTTTTCCGAAGGAATTTCAAAAGTGAAAAAATAAGTATCTCCCTTTCTTGAAGCATTCAGCAGGGTGAAGTCTATTTTTTCATCTATTTGTTTTTCCGAAGCAATTTTTAATAAATAGGGAACTTCAATAGTATCGGTTTGGGTTATTCCATAAATTCTGAAATCATTCAAACTGTTGGAAACTTTTCCAAAGACAGCATCGGGCAATTCTATGGCATGCCAAGTATCTGAAATTCCGTTTATTTCTCTGGAATAATTATAGGTATTCAGTTGCGCGAAGGAAATTTCGGCAAGCAGAAGCAATATAAAAAGCATTGAATTATTCTTCCACATCATTGGTGATCTTTGTTTTAAACTTGTTGTATAAAAATGAAATTATCAAAAGCAGTACGCCCAAAATAACAAAAACGATGGTTTTTGAAATGGTGTTCATGTCTGAAATATCGTAAAGGAAAAGTTTAACAAGTGTAAACCCAAAAAGCACAATGGCCATAATACGGAGCGATGGTCTTCGTTTCCATATACCAATGGCTATAAGCAATAGCGCATATAGCCCCCAAAGGATGCTCAGCCCCAATTTATAGGATTGGGTTGAGCCAGCAAGATCCATCCAAGCAATGAGCTCAGTGCTTAAAATTGCAAGAATAATAATGTGCAGCAAAATGGTGAAAGGCGTTTGGAGTCCTTTTTTCAGAATGCCTGATTTTACAGACAATATGCCAGTAAAGACCAAAGATAGCACGCTTGCTAAGGCAATGTAACGGATCAATAAATTGAATATTCCGTGGTTGTAATATTCAGAATATGTATTGTCTATGTAGGTTTGCCGTAAGTCAGTAAGTGAAAATATTCCTTCGGTAAAGAATAGTAAAAAGGCGAAAACGCTTGTTACAATCAGTACATAGCCCAAAAGATTGTTTTTGAGTTTTTTTATGTTGAAAAATGAAAGTGCTGCAAGAAATAATAGAGAATATATATAAACCCAAACAATTCTGAAGTTACGGTAGTCTTCATTATTGTAATAATTGGAATAGGAATCGGTTCCATCCTTAATTTCCAAAAATGACGCATTGTTTTTTGTGTTCCAATAATCCGCTATTTCAAGCCGGAAGCAATAGTATAGCACAAAAAGAAAGACAGCTGGGATGATTATCGAGATAAACTTTTCAAAAAAGCCACCTTTCTTTAAAGGAGATGAAAATTTTTCGTTCCTAATTAAGTAGTTGATGAACCCAAATGCCGCGAGAAACAAAACACTCGTTAAAAATTGATAGTTAAAGATGGGGGTAAACAGATTCGCTTCGCCTAAGCCATTATAAGGAGAGTAGTCTATCCAGTCCTGAAGCAGACTGATGAAGGCAAGCCCCATTAAAATATAGGAAAGCTTTTCGTAAACAGGAACAACTTTTGTCCTTCCAATCCAAAAAAGTAAGGCGGCTTCCCCAGCCCAAACAATGGTTACCCAACTGCCGTCCAACTGCACTGGAACGGCTACGGTAATAAACACCAACACCAAGCCTGCAATAAGGTAAAAGAGGTTCTTATCTGCCAGTTTTCGTTTGTAGATAAGAGCACTTACGCTAAAATGTACTATTGCATTTGCCAATGTGAAAAGACCTAATAACTCTTGACCAGTTTCAAAATCTGAAAGTAGCGAATAACCCACGCCATAAAAAATGAAGGAATTTGCAAGAAGCAACACAATATCACCAATTTCAAACTTTTCTTTTTTGATCAATTTATAGGCGAGGAAGGTGCAATAGAAGATTGCGAAAAAGGCCGTGAGAAATAGAAAAGCGAGCGTGATATCTTCAATTTTATAGGAAAAAAAGTACCACGATAAATAGATAATCCAAGTGAAGAAAAAGGAGGAGTAATAAATAGATTTCCAGTATTTTTTAAAGGAAATAAAAAGAATTCCAATATTGATAATCGCCACGTAACTGAACAGTATTTCTACCCTTCCGGAATCGTTGCTCAGCAAAAAAGGAACCGCATACGCTCCCACCAAACCCAAATGCGCGATGATGGAAAGCTTGTAATTTAATGCCGCAACCACCGTAAAAATCGTAAAAACTACCATCAACAAAAACGTGACGGTTTGGGGTATCAATTCATAAAAGGAGTATGCCGAAAACGTAATAAAATACATAATTACCATAGCACCGCTCACCAAGACAGCGCTGAAATTTATGTATTTCTCTTTCAGTTTTATTCCGAATGCCAATAGTCCAAGACCTACTGTATAACCCAAAATTATCCGCGTAAGCGGACTGATCAAATCGTTTTCTATGGAATACTTTGCACCAATGGCAACCCCTATAATTGTAATAAGAATCCCAATTTTATTGATGAGGTTTTCACCGATAAACTTTTCGAGATCAGACTTCTGTTTTGCGCTATACCTCGGTGTTGAAGTAGGAGGGATAGTTTGTTTTTTTAATGTAGTTAAAGATTCTTCACTCTGTTTACTTGGAAAAACCGGTTCTGGGGTAGTAGGATGGTTTTCAGGCTCTATTATTTGTTCAACTTTTTTAGGAATATCCTTATTGGCTTCAATATTCAATGCCTGAATCTGCCCTTTGATTTCCCAAATTTCTTTTGAAAAGAGTTCCTGTCTTTTAAGTAACAGTTCCAGTTTTTCGTTTAGGGCTTTTAAACTTTCCGAATTGTTTTGCATAGTTGGAAATGAGGATTAAATGCCAAAACAAGGCAATATCTAAAGATATGGAAATTTATTTCGTATCGTCCTTTTTTGTTTTCACATTAAAACTTGGAGCTTCATAATCCTTCGATAAATAATCTGACGGGATTGTACTTGTATTTCCATCTCGCTCCGCACGATAATGTGGAGACATAATCTCAATACCGCGTTCGTTACAAACGTCTTGGATATTTTGATGAAGGTGTGAATATATTGTTGCCTGCTTACTTACCTCACGAATATACGCGTTAATTTGGTAGGCAACGTAAAAATCTTCCAGACTGGTCTGTAGAACAAAGGGTTGTGGTTCATCTAACACAAAATCGGTTCGCAAAGCGGCATCAATCAGCGCTGCGTACATGTCTTTCCAGGGTATGTCGTATCCAATAGTAACGGTAGTATGGATAATCAGACCATTAGCCGGAGCATCACTACTGTAGTTGATGGTGTGGCTGTTCATTACGGTGGAATTAGGGATGGAAATTATTTCGTTTTTGGCGGTTCTTAGCCTAGTAACCAATGGTGATTTTTCAATAACATCTCCCATAACTTCCCCGATTTTTACACGGTCGCCAATGGTGAAAAGTCGCATATAAGTCAAAACCAAGCCCGCAATAATATTTGAAAGTGAACCCGCCGATCCAAAGGTGAACAAAAAGCCTAAAAATACGGAAACACCTTGAAAAACGGGACTATCACTTCCAGGTAAATACGGAAATAGAATTACAAACATAAAGGCAATAACCAATATACGGACGAGTTGATAAGTAGGAGCGGCCCAGTCTGGATAAAAGCCGGTT
>JAPKFY010000098.1 GCA_026646335.1 Aequorivita sp.
TGCGCTACAATCCAGCTCTTGGCAGCGGACAGCTTCAGATTCGCGATATTCATTACGTAAAATTGGAAAAAATTACCTTTCCAAAGTCTTTATCGAATTCCTTTACGATTAGCCCGTAACTGTCTGCGTGTTTTAGGTAATCAAAAACCTGTGCGCTCTTTAAAAGTGCTTTTGTGGGGATACATCCCCAGTTTAGACAAACGCCTCCAAGGCTTTCTTTTTCAACAATGGCGGTCTTTAAACCTAATTGCGAAGCCCTTATGGCAGTAACATATCCGCCGGGACCGCTTCCTAAAACTATTACGTCGTATTTGCTCATTACTTAATTTTATGTGTATTTCTTTTGAAGCAACGAATTTACGAATACTAAAGGAAAAAACTCAAATAACAAATCCCAAATCCCAAATAAATTTCAAAAAGGAAAATTCGCAAAAAAAAATCCAAAGGACTGTTCTTTGGATTTTGTTATTTATTTGAGATTTGGAATTTATTTCTTCTGAAATTCCAACGAAAGTGAGTTTATACAAAAACGCTGCCCAGTTTCAGTAGGTCCATCTTCAAAAACATGGCCCAAATGGCTTCCACAGTTGGAACAAAGGATTTCTGTTCGCATCATTCCGTGCGAAGTGTCTTTTATGTATTCCACAGCACCTTCAATGGAATCGTCAAAAGAAGGCCAGCCGCAGCTGCTTTCAAACTTGCTGTTACTTTCAAAAAGTGGGGTGTGGCAGGCACCGCAAACGTATGTCCCATCTTCAAAAGTGAGATTGTATTCTCCGGTTCGTGGGAATTCTGTTCCTTTTTCACGAAGAATGTGGTAGCGTTTGTCGCCCAATTCCTCACGCCATTCGGCTTCCGATTTTGTGATAGGGTATTTACTTGGCTTTTCCATTGTCGGGAATAAAATTTAGTGCAACTCCATTTATACAGTGTCTCTTTCCAGTAGTTTCCGGACCATCATCAAAAACGTGGCCCAAATGCCCGCCACAGGTAGCGCAGTGCTCCTCCGTCCTTGTGTAGCCAAGTTTATTATCGGTGGAAAATGCGACGTTTCCTTCAATTACCCTATCAAAACTTGGCCACCCCGTGCCGCTATCGAATTTATGTTTGCTTTCAAAAACGGGTGTTCCGCAACCAGCACATACGTATGTTCCTACTTTATGATTGTCATTTAAAGGGCTGGAAAAAGCGCGTTCTGTTCCTTCGTGACGAAGCACATTGTATGCTGAAGGGGATAGCTGTGCTTTCCATTCGGCATCGGTTTTGGTCACCCTAAATGTTTCAGGTTTTATTTCTTTGCTTTTTTGAGCAGGAGAATTGCAACTGAAAAGAAAAGTAGCCAAAACAATAAATGTGCTTATAAACTTCACGTTAAAGTTCTATTTTTTCAATTTGTGAATCGTCCAACTGCATCATTTGCAACAATTCTTTCATTGAAGGGTTTGTTTGGGCAAATTCAGCTGGGACTACAGCTATGCGGAATATTTGGTTTGACAAATCACCTGGTGCAATATTGGTTAAATCGAAATTACCTTCAATGGTGAACTGTACATCTCTAAATGTATTATTGAAATTATATTGGAAGAAATCACCAGTTCCATCATTATAAAATATATTTTGTGGCAACTGAGTCCAAATATCAGCTGGAGGGTTTATAGTTGTGTCTTGCCCAGACAAACGATAAGTCAAAACAACATCGCTTTCAAAAACTTCAAAGGGGAAGTTATATATTGAACTATAATAAGCGTTTTCTGGGTAGTCATTGTAGACGAAACTAGGGTTAACTTCAAACACCTGTCCCAAGAAAGAAACGCCGTCCTGTCCCGGAGGCCCTGGATCGCCTTCGCAAGAAGTAAATAAAACGGTTGATGAAAGTGCTAAAAAAAGGAGTATGTTTTTCATAATCGATTTGTTTTAAAATTTAGAGTAAAGTTTACAAAAGTCGTTCCAACTTTTTTTAAGCTATAAATTTAAAGGCTTCAAACACATATACCTATTAAAGAAACACTAAAGTTTATGATTTATGGAACAATTTTTGAAAAACTCAATTTTAGAATAATTTTGGGAACATACTAAATTTTATATTTCTAATTTTAACATTTAAACAAAACCATCTTTTATGAAATTTTCAAAATCACTTTCCATTTTAGTATTAGGGGCGCTTGTAATTGCTTGTAGTACAAACCCTTTCACGGGAAAACAAACTTTGGCTTTGGTTCCAAATTCGCAGATTCTGCCGATGGCGTTTCAGCAATACCAAGAGTTTTTATCTGAAAATAAGGTTGTAAGCAACACTGCAGATGCACGTTTGGTAAAAAGTGTAGGGCAAAAAATTGCTACAGCCGCTGAAAGATATTTGACTGCAAATGGTTATGCTGGTTATTTGGCAGATTATCGGTGGGAATATAATCTTGTGGACAGCAAAGATGTAAATGCTTGGTGTATGCCTGGCGGAAAAATAGTAGTTTATACGGGTATTTTGCCAATAACCAAAAATGAAGCAGGTCTGGCCGCTGTTATGGGGCATGAGGTAGCTCACGCTCTTGCAAATCACGGACAGCAACGCATGAGTGCAGGTCAATTGCAACAACTGGGTGCTGTGGCAGGAAATGTTGCCCTGGCCAACGATCCAGAATACCAACAAGTTTTCAATACTGCCTATGGGTTGGGAAGTACTGTGGGCGTTATGCTGCCATTTAGCAGAAGCCACGAAACAGAGGCAGACCAAATAGGGTTGATTCTAATGGCGATTGCGGGCTACGAACCAAGTGTTGCCGCAGAACTTTGGCAACGCATGCAAGCTCAGGAAAATGGCAATACCCCACCAGAATTTTTAAGCACACACCCTTCCAGTAGCACGAGAATTCAAAACATACAGGCTTGGGCTCCTGGAGCTAGGGCTGAAGCAAATAAGTTTGGCATAACCTCATTTAAGAGATAAAAAAACTATATAAATTTTCAAAATCCCGCATCAAGCGGGATTTTTTATTAGATTAGTAACCTCAAAAAGATGAAAAGCCAATATGCCCAACTTAGTGAAAGGAAGTAAAAAGCTACTTAATGCATGGGCATTTTACGATTGGGCAAATTCAGTTTACAGTCTCGTTATCGCCTCGGCTATTTTTCCTATTTATTACCAAGCACTTTTTAAATCTGCAGGCGTTACTACCGTTTCTATTTTGGGCGGAAATATTCGCAGTACCCCTTTAATAAGCTATACTACAGCTGCAGCTTTTCTATTGGTTGCTTTTATTTCACCATTGCTTTCGGGTATTGCTGATTATGTGGGCAATAAAAAGAATTTCATGAGATTTTTCTGTTATCTGGGAGCACTTTCATGTATGGGTCTTTATTTTTTCAGTATTGAAAATATCCACATCAGCCTTCTTTTTTATTTTTTCGGATTGATTGGTTTCTGGGGAAGTCTTGTTTTTTATAATTCCTATTTGCCCGACGTTGCTTTTCCCGAACAACAGGACAGGGTGAGTGCCCGAGGTTATTCCTTCGGATATATAGGTAGTGTAGTTTTGTTGCTTTTCAATTTGGGAATGGTTATGAAACCTGAATTCTTCGGATTTGGGGAAGGAGGGGAAGCAAGTATGAAAGCAATGCGCTGGTCTTTCGTTAGCGTTGGTATTTGGTGGATTCTTTTCAGCCAGTATTCTTTTTATTTTCTTCCGAAAGGAAACAAAAGCGGAAAAAAAGTAAGTTCCAAAATATTGTTGAATGGGTTTCGCGAACTGAAAAGTGTTTATAATTCGCTGTCAGAAAACATACAGCTCAAAAGATATTTGGCGGCATTTTTCGTTTACAGCATGGCCGTACAAACTGTGATGCTGGTAGCCACCTATTTTGGCGAACAGGAAATAGCTTGGGGCGATGATGATGCAAAGACAATGGGGCTGATTGTAAGTATTCTTATTATTCAGCTTGTTGCGGTTGGAGGTGCGATTTTAACATCTCGCGCCTCAGAAAAATTTGGAAATATTCCCGTCCTAATTGTAATAAACATAATCTGGGTAGGTATTTGTGTAGTCGCATTTTTTATAGAATCACCCTTACAATTTTATACCACCGCGGGTGTGGTAGGCTTGGTTATGGGCGGAATTCAATCGCTTTCGCGTTCAACCTATTCAAAGTTTTTGCCCGAAACCAAAGACACTACGTCCTATTTTAGCTTTTATGACGTTGCCGAAAAGATTGGGATTGTAATAGGAATGTTGATTTATGGATTTATCGATCAAATAACTGGAAGTATGCGAAACTCTATATTATTTCTGGTATTATTTTTTATGACAGGGGTATTTTTACTATTAAGAGTGCCAAGAAATAAAACCAATTAAACAATTTTTGTTTAAGTTTGCGTTTATTACCTACAAACTACTTATTATATGAAGAAAATGTATCTTTTGAAAGGAATGCTTCTCGCATTTATAGTCTTTCAATTTTTTTCCTGTGAAAACGAGCCCCTCACAGGCGAATTTGTCCAAGATGAACAAAACGATGCCGAAGAAGGACAGTTTAAAGCCCAGGTCGCAGGACAGGAATTTATTGCAGCTTCTACAAGCGCAACAATGACCACTGAAAATGAATTGGTTATTACTGGTTCAAAACCGGGTGGTGAAGATATTGTTTTGGCCATTACCAACGCTGCCGTTGGCACATTTAGTCTAACTACTGGAGGTACCACCGAAAATGCAGGCGCTTATTTTGACGGTTCAATAAATGTGCTTCCCTATATATCTGCCCAAGCTTTGGGAGGTTCGGGACAGTTAAAAATTACTGAATTGAATACCGATGCAAAAACGGTTTCGGGAACCTTCAGTTTTGTTGGATTCCGCATAAAGGTTGATGGAAATGGCGACCCTGTTGTTGATGGAAATGGCAATCCCGTTATGGAAAGCATCGAAATTTCAAGAGGCGCTTTTAATGCAATTGAATATATCCTTGACGACACCGGTGGTGGAGGTGGAGGAAACAATCCCGATAATGAATTTTTCGCAAAAGTTGATGGCGTTGATTTTGTTGCCGATAGCATTTCGGTTACAGAACCAGTGGTTGGCGATGTCCATATGATTAAAATTGAAGCCCGTACTGCTGAAAGAAAGCATATGCGCATTGACGTTCCGCGTTCTTTGGGTGTGGGTACTTTTAATATGGTTCGCATTTCTGATGGAACAAAATTGATAGCACTTTACAATGCCGGTGATGGCACAGAAAATCTTACTTCCAATCCTGGTACGATAACAATTACTGAATTTGACCTTGAAGCTGGAGTGCTGAAAGCTACTTTTAACTTTACGGGAACAGATCCCTTAAACCAATTGCCAGACGTTGTTGAAGTAACTGAAGGCAGTTTTACCGCATATTTTGAAGGTGTGCCAGGAGCAAACAATACGTTCTCTGCCAATATTGATGGCGCAGCTTATGCTCCAGATGATATTGTTGTTGAAACTTCTGTTGTTAACCAATATCCAAGAGTTTCAATCACAACAACCAAAGGTGATAAAAGGATGGTGCTTACTTTCCCGTTAACCGTAACCGTAGGTAGTTTTGATATGGGAACCGAAATTGTTATTGGTAATGAAATTGTAGCAACCTATACACCAGTGGTTGGAACTTCAATTACCTACGTTTCAATTCCAGGAAGTTTGGTGATTACAAATTATGACCTCGCTAACGGAATTATAGAAGGAACATTCAATTTCACTGGAAGGGATGCTTCCGGGCAAGACCCAACGATTTATCAAATTACGGGTGGCGAATTTTTAGTGGTACTTCCGTAAGAAAAAAACAGAATAAATAGAAAGCCGTCTTAGGTATATCCTAAGACGGCTTTTTCAATTTTAATATTACACTTACCGGATAAAAATAATAGCATAACTGGCACAACTCTTGAATTATAGAAGAGAAGAGCCTGTGAAACGTATGATATTCAGCGTTCTTTTATAAAAGAAATAGAAACACTTTAATAATTAGACAAGGTGCGCAATATATTTGTGACACAATGTCCTAAAACAATATATGGCAAATTCAAAACTTACATCATTAGACAAGTTGTCATTTCAGGATTTAAATGAAGATGCAGAATTTATCCCGCTAATGTCTTCAGAAGACGAAGATGCAATGCACAAGGAAGAGCTTCCTGAAATACTCCCAATTTTACCCCTCCGAAACACGGTGTTGTTCCCCGGCGTTGTAATCCCGATTACGGCAGGACGAGACAAATCAATAAAACTCATAAACGAAACCAATAAAGGAAATAAGGTTATTGGCGTGGTTTCACAAAAAGACGAAAATGAAGAGGAGCCGGGCATTGGAGACATCAATACCATTGGTACAGTGGCACAAATACTTCGGGTGCTAAAAATGCCCGATGGCAATACTACGGTGATCATTCAGGGAAAAAAACGCTTTGAGGTTGCTGAGGTTTTAACCACTAATCCTTATATGACTGCCACCATTAGGGAGGTTGCAGAAGCCCGCCCTGAAAAGGAAAGTGAAGAGTTTAAGGTAATTATCGATTCCATAAAGGAAATGGCGCTGCAGATAATCAAACAAAGCCCGAATATTCCTTCGGAAGCGGCCTTTGCCATAAAAAATATTGAGAGTTCCAGTTTCCTTATCAATTTTGTTTCTTCAAACTTAAATATTGAAGTCGAGCAAAAGCAAGCCCTTTTAGAAATCAACAACCTGAAAGATCGCGCGCTTGAAACACTTCGGTATATGAATATGGAGATTCAAAAGCTTTCACTTCGCAATGATATTCAGAGTAAAGTACAGAGCGATATCAATCAACAACAACGCGAGTATTTTCTTCAACAACAGATGAAAACCATTCAGGAAGAATTGGGTGGTTCAACAATGGAAGAAGAGATAGAGGAGATGCGGGAACGTTCCAAAACCAAAAAATGGAACAAGGAAATTGGAAAACATTTCCAGAAAGAACTTTCCAAGATGCAACGCATGAACCCACAGGTTGCGGAGTACGGCATTCAACGCAACTATCTGGAGCTGCTTTTGGAACTTCCCTGGAACAAATACAGCAAGGACAAGTTCGACTTAAAACGCGCCCGAAAAGTTTTGGATCGCGATCATTACGGACTTGATGACGTTAAAGAGCGGATCATCGAATATTTGGCCGTTCTGAAACTGCGAAACGATATGAAATCGCCAATACTCTGTCTCTACGGCCCTCCAGGAGTTGGCAAGACTTCCTTGGGCAAGTCAATAGCAGAAGCTTTGGGCAGAAAATATGTACGGATGAGCTTGGGCGGTCTTCGTGATGAAGCCGAAATCCGCGGACACCGAAAAACCTATATAGGAGCGATGCCTGGACGCATCGTACAAAGCATTAAAAAAGCAGGGACCAGCAATCCGGTTTTTGTTTTGGATGAAATTGATAAAATTTCATCAAGCAACCAAGGAGATCCATCTTCAGCGATGCTAGAAGTACTTGATCCAGAGCAAAACAATTCGTTTTACGATAACTTTTTAGAGCTTGGCTATGATCTTTCCAAAGTGATGTTCATTGCTACCTCAAACAGTCTGAGCACCATTCAGCCTGCACTGCTCGATAGAATGGAGATAATAAACGTTACAGGCTACACCATTGAGGAAAAAGTGGAAATTGCCAAACGCCATTTACTCCCCAAACAACTGAAGGAGCACGGAATGGACAAGGATACCTTGAAAATTGCCAAACCACAACTGGAAAAAATCGTGGAAGGATACACCCGCGAAAGTGGCGTTCGAGGTTTGGAAAAACAGATTGCAAAAATGGTCCGTTATGCAGCCGTGAAAATTGCAATGGACGAAGAATATGTAGTGAAAGTGACCAATGAAATTATTGTAGAAGTTTTGGGTGCACCCAAAATGGAACGCGATAAATATGAAAACAACGAGGTTGCAGGGGTTGTTACGGGCCTTGCGTGGACAAGGGTTGGTGGTGACATATTATTTATAGAATCTGCACTTTCCAAAGGAAAAGGCACTTTAAATATGACCGGAAACTTGGGTAAAGTGATGAAGGAATCTGCTACAATTGCTTTGGAATATATAAAATCCAACGCCGAGCAGTTGGGAATTAATCCAGATATATTTGAAAACTACAACGTCCATATTCACGTGCCAGAAGGAGCTACACCAAAAGACGGGCCAAGTGCGGGAATAACGATGCTAACTTCCTTGGTTTCGCTTTTCACACAACGAAAAGTGAAAAAATCTCTCGCGATGACGGGTGAAATTACGCTTCGTGGAAAAGTATTGCCAGTAGGTGGAATAAAGGAGAAAATACTGGCAGCAAAACGAGCTCGAATAAAGGAAATTCTTCTTTGTGAAGACAATAAACGGGATATAGACGAAATAAAACCCGAATATTTAAAAGGCTTGACCTTTCATTATGTGAAGGATATGAGCGATGTATTGAATCTGGCGTTGACCAAAGAAAAGGTGAAAAACGCCAAAAAACTTTAAACTATTTTCTTTAATGATGATTAATGCATAATTGTTTTCCGCAACTGTACATTAATCATCTATGATTTCATTTGTCTATTATATTTCCTTTTGAAAGGACAAATGGAACATCCTGTTATCATTGCTCATACTATTTAAAAATTAATCATGGATGTTTCTTTCCTTTGCAAAAATAAATTATACTTGCATTCGTTTAGTTTTTAGTTACGGTAACTCGCGTCTATGGCCCAAAAGGTTTTTTTAGTTGTTTCGCTTTTTATATCTCAGCTTTTGGTAGCACAGATAGGGGGAAGGGCAACATATCAATTCCTAAATTTGGTCAACAGTCCAAGAATGGCTGCATTGGGCGGTAAAGTGGTTACAAATTATGACTATGACCCCACGCAAGGCTTATTCAATCCTGCAAGCATCAATCCAGCGATGGACAATCAACTGTCGCTAAACTACACAAACTACATTGGTGACGTAAACTACGGAACCGCTGCATACGCCTATCTTTGGGACAGAAGAACGCAAGTTTTGCACGCAGGAGTAACCTATGTCAATTACGGAAAATTTGATGGTTATGATGAAACAGGAAACCCAACAAGCAGTTTCAGCGGGGGCGAAGTGGCATTGTCCGTTGGCCACGCCAGAAACATTGCCTTTACCAATTTTCACGTCGGGGTAAACCTGAAACTAATTTCCTCAAAACTGGAAAATTATTCATCATTCGGAGGTGCGCTGGACATAGGCTTAATGTATGTCTATGAAGATTGGGATCTCCAAATAACGGGTGTTGCCAGAAATCTTGGGACGCAGTTCACACCTTACCACGAAGAGTACGAACCATTGCCGTTTGAGATAATTTTAGGAATTTCACAAACTTTGGAAAACATTCCAATTCGTTGGCATCTCACTATGGAAAACATGCAGCAGTGGAATATTGCATTTTCAAACCCTTCCCGCTCAGAAACCGATTTGGAAGGAGAGACTACAGATGAAAAAATTACTTTTATTGACAATACATTTCGACATATGATTGCGGGAATTGAACTTTTTCCTGAAAGTGGTTTCAATATTCGCTTGGGTTATAATTTCAGAAGGGGCGAAGAGCTTCGTATTGTTGAGAAACGCTCCTTTGCGGGACTGAGTGCGGGCTTTGCAATCAAGTTGAATAAGTACAGGCTAAGTTATTCCTATTCAAAATATAGTTCGGCGGCCTCATCGAGCTTTTTTGGGCTAAACATAGACCTTCAGTAATGCATAAAATTACCATAGCCATTGACGGATATTCCTCTACGGGAAAAAGCACGGTTGCAAAACAACTTGCCGATTATTTGGGCTATGTTTATGTGGATAGTGGCGCAATGTACCGTGCCGTTACACTTTATGCAATGCAAAATGACATTATTTCAAAAGATCATTTCGACACTGAAAAATTGAAAGAATCACTCCCTTCAATTCATTTAAAATTTAAGAAAGAAGCACACTGGAACAAAGCACACATCTTTTTGAACGGAAAAGATGTAGAAAGCGAAATCCGCAATCTTGAGGTTTCAGAATTTGTGAGCCCAATAGCTACTATTCCCGAAGTGCGGACAAAATTGGTTGCTCAGCAGCAGCAAATGGGCTTTGAAAAAGGCGTGGTAATGGACGGCCGTGACATAGGAACAGTGGTTTTCCCAAATGCTGAACTGAAAATATTCATGAATGCATCTGCACCCGAGCGTGCGCAAAGAAGGTATAAAGAACTTATGGAGCGGGGAGACACGGTTACTTTTAATGACATCCTTAAAAATATTCAAGAGCGCGACCATATTGACACCACCCGTGAAGATTCCCCCTTGCGAAAAGCAGCTGATGCCATTGAAATTGACAATTCTGAAATGAACCTTGAAGATCAGTTTCACGTTGTACTACAATTGGCAAAAGACCGAATTGCCGGACGTATCTAATTATTGCAAAGATCCTTAAGGTATAACCTTCCGTGCCGAAGCTTTGCTGGTTTTGGTCTTTCCAACCTCGCTGAACTCAAAAGTATAGGTATCCTGTTTTGTTGTAAGGATCTTGATTAGAATCGCTTTCTTTTCTGCTTGATTTTTTGGATTGAGTTTTTCCAAGACATATTCACAGTCATTGATCCAGCGGATTGAAGAGGTGTCGCTTTTGCCATCAAAAAAATCAATCTCGATGGAATCATTACGGGTAATGGTTGTTTTGAAGATTTCTGTGCCGGAGAGGGCTTCAAATTCATACGTTCCAGTCTTGAAGTCTGAGCAATTACGCTCACTCTCATAACAGCTGGTTAAAATAAGCAGGGGTAATAAAAGTATAGAAAAGCGCATTTCAAATTTTTATGCGAATTTCCGAAAAATTACCGAAAACCGCTCAGTTTTGGTAAACATTAAAACTGCCATCCTTGTAAAAAATGACAATCCTTTCAATATCCTGTGAATTTTGATTGATTTGGTTAGTTTTATTTCCTTCCACACTATTTTCCTTTGAAAAAAGGTCCAATGATTTTCCTTCCATTGCGATGGGTTTTTGCTTTGGAGTAACTACAGCGTTTCTGTCTTCAGGAGCAGAGGGGAAGGATCCCTTTCCAAATAGAAGCCAATTCATTTCCACTTCAGGAAATTTTTGAAGTAGTTTCATTACAAATTCCAAACTCGGCTTATTTCTTCCCGATAACAAATGTGAAATTGTGGAGCGGTTAAAATCCATTTTTTCTGCAAATGCAGTGGCCGTTATACCGTAATATTCCAGTATTTTTTCAAGCCTTTTCACGAATTCCGAACTGTTTATCATTGTAACATTAATTATAACCAATCAACGGTTGCAAATGTAAATTATTTTAATCTATCT
>JAPKFY010000099.1 GCA_026646335.1 Aequorivita sp.
CCGACCACGCCGCCACCCAGGATGACCACCTGGGCCGGTTCCACGCCCGGCATCCCGCCCAGCAAAATGCCGACTCCGCCTTGCAGCTTCTCCAGGCACTTCGCCCCTTCTTGAATCGACAGGCGGCCCGCCACTTCACTCATCGGAATCAGCAGCGGCAGGGCCTTGTTTTCCGTCTGCACGGTTACTGTCCAACAGGTGAACGCAATTTCATCTTTACCATAATTGAGATTGATCCCGCATCCGGACTTTACGATTTTATGGTGAAACCAACCAATGCCAAAGGAAAATCTGATACAAATGCCGGGTTTAGACTGCGTTTAGCTCAGCTCAATGAATCTTCTATGCGCTGGGAACAAACAGTAACTTTGGATGGTAAACCTTTCAAAATAAATATTAACTTTTCTAAAATTAACGAATAAAAATTATGAGAACATATTTTAAACAAACCGCATTAGTAGCTTTAGCTTTCACACTTATTTTAAGCCTAGGAAGCTGTGAGGCCACTAAAAATGCTAACAATAAACAAAAAGGCGCTGTAATAGGCGCTACGAGTGGTGCAATTTTGGGCGCCATCATTGGAAACAACGTAGGCAAGGGTGGAAACGGAGCGCTTGGCGCAGTAATTGGCGGCGTAGTTGGCGGTGGAGCTGGAGTTCTTATTGGAGACAAAATGGACAAGCAGGCCCAAAAAATTGAAGAGGAAATTCCAGGAGCACAAGTAGTAAGAGTGGATGACGGAATCGTGATTACTTTTGATGAAAACAGTGGCGTTTATTTTGACACAGCTAAATATAACATCAATGCTGCATCACAAGCCACTTTAGATAAACTGGCAAATGTTCTAAAAGAATATGCAGACACTAACGTACTTGTTGTGGGCCATACTGATAGCGTAGGCGCTGATGAAATGAATATGACGCTTTCAAAAAATAGAGCGCTGTCCGTTACTAATTATTTTGTGCAGAATAAAGGTTTAAGCGCTGGTAGGTTCACTACCAATTGGTATGGTGAAACAGCTCCAGTTGCAGACAATTCAACCGCTGAAGGTCGTGCTAAAAACCGCAGGGTAAACCTAGCTATCGTTCCAAATGAAAAAATGAAGAATGATGCTAAGCAACAAGCTGGCGAATAATTAGAAACTTAAATTTATTAAAAAATCCCGCACCTCTTTTTTGGTCGGGATTTTTTTTAGCTTTAAGGCAAACATGGCGAAGAAGACAAAAAGAGATATTATAGTAATAGGTGGAGGCTTGGCAGGCCTTACGGCGGCATTGCATCTTGCCAACAATAATTGTAGGGTATGTTTGATAGAAAAAAACGAGTATCCGAACCATAAAGTTTGTGGTGAGTATGTGAGTAACGAAGTTTTGCCCTATCTAAATTCATTGGGAATCGATCCATTTTCAGTTGGAGCCATAAAAATATCAAAATTTGAGATTACCGATTCCAAAGGTTTTCCTTTAAAAGCCATTCTACCACTCGGAGGGTTTGGGATTAGTCGTTATGCTTTAGACAATTTGTTGTTTGAATCTTTGAAAAATAAAGCCGAAGTTATTTTTGACACCGTTGAAAAAGTAACATTTGAAGAAAATCATTTTTCGGTTACAACCCAAAGAAATAATATTTTAAAGGCAGATTTTGTGATAGGTGCCTTTGGGAAAAGATCTAATATGGATACCTTTTTGGATCGAAAATTTATGAAGAACAATTCGCCTTGGCTTGCTGTGAAAGCACACTATGAATATGACCTCTCCGAAGATACTGTTGCCTTGCACAATTTTAATGGAGGGTATTGTGGATTGAGCAAAACGGAAACCAATGCCGTAAATGCCTGTTATTTGGCAACCTTCAAGTCCTTTAAAAAATATGGTGTTATTGATGCTTTTCAGAAAAGGGAACTTTCAAAAAATCCTCATTTGGATAAATTTTTCAATGAGGCAAAGCCGATTTTCAAAAAACCCTTGACCATCAGCCAGATTTCTTTTCAAAAAAAGGAACCTGTAAAAAACCATATCTTTATGTTGGGCGACAGCGCAGGACTCATCCATCCGCTATGCGGAAATGGAATGGCAATGGCGATAAAAAGTGCCCAAATCTTTTCAGAAATGTTTCTTGAGGCTTTTCAAAAGGACAATTTTGATAGAACCAAATTGGAAGAAGAATACACGGCCCAATGGAGAAACGAATTTGAGGGAAGATTAAAAACCGGAAGATTTATTCAACGCATTTTAATGGATCCGTTTGCTTCAAAAGCAGGGTTTTCATTGGCAAAGATAATTCCTTCATTGTTGCCAAAACTTATTGAAAAGACACACGGAAGCCCAACAAGATGATAACCTTCAGCAATAAATACAGGTCTGACCAAATAGAAATAATGGACGATTTGGATTTTCAAGGGGAAGAAATGAAAAATCTTCTCAAAGACTTGAAAACGGTAAATAAATGGCTGGGTGGAAATAATATTACTATAGCTGGATTACAAATATTATTGAAAAATCACCCGAAAAACGAAAGTATCACACTTTTGGATATTGGGTGCGGTGATGGTGAATTCCTCAGAAAGTGCAGTGATTTCGGCAATAAAAATAATTTCAATTTTAAATGTATTGGGTTGGATTTCAACGAAAACATTTTAGAAGCTGCCAGAAAGCAAAGCAATAATTATCCAAACATTTCTTTTGAAAAAGTTGACGTTTTTTTGGATGAAGAATTAATCCCAAATTGCGATATTGCATTGTGTACACTGTTTTTGCATCATTTCAGCAATGAAAAGATTGAAAAATTATTGACTATTTTATTAAAAAACGCGAATATAGGCTTGATAGTAAACGATTTGCATCGAAGTAAACAAGCCTTCAGTCTGTTTAAAATAGTAAGCAAACTATTTTTGAGAACAAAAACCGCGAAACACGATGGATTGGTTTCCATTGCGCGAGGTTTCAAAAAAAGTGAACTGGAAAGTATTTCCAAAAAAATCCCAAATCAACAAAGTGAAATCCACTGGCGTTGGGCGTTCCGATACCAATGGATTCTTAAGAAAAAACTATGAACGTTAAAATAACCACAGTAGCCAAGCAGCTACCTGCACACAGCAGAGAGACTGCGGAAGTAATTCCATTTGTAAAACAGTGGATGCAGGGGCAGGACAGCCGATTTCAGCGAAAAGTGATAAAAATATTTGAAGGCGCGGGAGTGGACAAGCGCTATTCCATTATGGATCCCGTTGAAGTTTTCACAAAAACAAGTTTTGAGGAACGCAATGATATTTACGTTCGTGAAATATCGAAGCTAGGCAAGCAATGCCTCCAAAAAGCGCTTGATAAAGCGAGCTGGAAACCGACAGATATAGATTTTATAATCACCGTTAGTTGCACTGGTATAATGATTCCTTCGGTAGATGCCTATTTGATAAATGATTTGAAAATGCGGCAAAACATTGTACGGCTTCCCGTTACCGAAATGGGTTGTGCTGCAGGAATCTCTGGAATTATTTACGCAAACAATTTTTTAAAGGCAAATCCGGGGAAACGCGCTGCGGTAATTGCGTTGGAAGCACCGACTGCCACTTTTCAATTGGACGATTTTTCTATGGTGAATATTGTTAGCGCAGCAATCTTTGGCGATGGTGCCGCCTGTGTATTGCTATCCTCAAATGAAGCAGATGACGGCCCCGAGATACTCGCTGAAGAAATGTACCATTTTTATGACGCGACGGATATGATGGGCTTTAAACTTGTAAACACGGGACTTCAAATGATTCTCGACAAAAGTGTTCCCGAAAAAATCGCAAAGCACTTTCCAGCAATTGTCCATCCTTTTCTAAAAAAAAACAATCTTGAAATTAAGGATATAGACCATCTTATTTTTCATCCAGGAGGACGAAAAATATTGGAAACAGTGGAGGATTTGTTCGGCGATTTGGGCAAAAATATTGAAGATACCAAAGAAGTGCTTAAATTGTACGGCAATATGAGCAGTGCAACCGTGCTTTATGTTTTGGAACGCTTTATGGACCAAAAACCCAAAACTGGGGATTTGGGCTTGATGTTGAGTTTTGGGCCTGGCTTTTCGGCACAGCGGGTATTATTGAAATTTTAATTATGAACGAATTCAAAAATCAATGGGCAATAATTTTAGGCGGAAGCAGCGGACTTGGCCTGGCCTGTGCGAAAAAGCTTGCGTCTGACGGCTTGAATATTTGTATTGTCCATCGAGACAGAAAGAGTGATATTTCGGCATTTGAGGAAGAAATCAAGACAATAAAATCTTTTGGGGTTTCTGTAAAAACATTTAATAAAGATGCATTGGATGGAGATGTTAGAAACGAAATACTAAATGAGCTGCCGAAGCATAGCGTGAAAATACTGCTGCACAGCATTGCTAAAGGAAGTTTGAAAAAAATGCACGACGAAAATAATGAAATCCTTTCAAAACAGGATTTTGATATAACTATTCACGCAATGGCCATTAGCTGGTATGAATGGGTCCAAAGTTTGGTTCAAAAAGATTTTTTCGCAAATAACGCGCGGAGCATAGCTTTTACCAGCGAAGGAAATTCAAAAGTATGGCCGGGTTATGCAGCTGTTTCTACGGCGAAGTCAGTATTGGAGGCATTAATGCGAAACATGGCGGTAGAACTGGCTCCATTGGGAATTACAACCAATTGTATTCAGGCTGGAGCAACGGAAACACCATCGTTCAAGGCAATTCCGGGAAGTGAAAAATTAGCGGAAATGGCTAAAACGAGAAATCCCTTCAATAGATTAACTGCACCGGAAGACGTGGCAAATGTTGTGTCTCTGCTCTGCAAAAAAGAAGCGGACTGGATAAACGGAACCATCGTGAAAGTAGATGGCGGGGAAAGTTTAAGATGATCTTAAAAATATAACTTGAAGAATACTGAAATCATATCGCAGTTACCGTACTCTGAACCTTTTCTGTTTGTGGATGAAGTGCTTTCCGTTTCCGAAGAGAGTATTTCTGGAACCTATACTTTTCACAAAGACGCATTTTTTTATAAAGGGCATTTCAAAAACAATCCTTTAACTCCAGGCGTGATCTTGACGGAATGTATGGCGCAGATTGGGCTGGTATGCCTTGGAATTTACTTTTTGGACAAAGAGAATAGTTCAGCAAACCCAACATTTGCTTTGAGCAGTACCGAAATAGATTTTTACCTTCCTGTTTTTCCAGGTGAAAAAGTTACAGTGCTATCAGAAAAAAAATATTTCAGGTTCAACAAATTGAAATGTGAAGTGAAAATGCTGAATGCTGAAAATGAAATGGTTGCAAAAGGAACTATCTGCGGAATGATAAATTTTAAGAGTGGAGAATAAAGAGCAAAGAATAGAGAAAAAAATATAACCAATTCAAAATATTCACTAAACCTCTAAACTCATAAACACATAATTGAAAAAAAGAGTCGTCATAACAGGATTGGGAGTGGTTTCGCCAAATGGAGTGGGCATTCCGAAGTTTACCGAATCCATTAAAAATGGTGTTTCTGGAATCCGCTTTATTCCAGAATTGTGCAATCTCAATTTTTCCTGCCAGTTGGGCGCAATGCCAATTATCTCCGAAGAAAAGAAACGCGAATATCTTTCAGAGCTACAACTTCGCAACTTTAATAGCAGCGGTATTTTATATGGTATAATTGCAGGTATGGATGCCTTGAAAGATGCGAAATTGGAACCTGCGAAAAGTAATGTGGAACCCTTATGGGATTTAGGAATAATCTTCGGAAGCGGTACCAGTGGCGTTGAAAAATTTCGCGAAGCTATTTATAGAATTGACGATAAAAACGTGCGCCGTTTGGGAAGCAATTCCGTGGCACAAACAATGACGAGTGGCGTGAGTGCCTATCTTGGCGGGCTTATTGGTGCCGGAAATATTGTTACGGCCAATTCTTCGGCCTGTGCAACGGGTACTGAAGCACTTTTGATGGGTTATGACCATATTGCCAACGGGAAAGCCACCTATATGCTCTGCGGTAGCACCAGCGATTCTGGCCCCTACATTTGGGGTGGTTTTGATGCAATGAAAGTTACGACTTATAAACACAATGATTCGCCGGAAAAAGTTGCGGGTCCAATGAGTGCTGATGCCAGTGGCTTTGTTCCCGGCAGTGGGGCAGGGGCATATTTACTTGAATCTTTGGAAAGTGCCCAAAAACGCGGTGCGACAATCTATGCAGAAGTATTAGGTGGAGCAATAAACAACGGAGGCCAAAGAGGAGGAGGCAGTATGACCGCGCCCAACAGTTTGGCAATTCAAAAATGTATTAAGGAAGCCTTGAAGGCCTCAAATATTTCGGCTTCGGAAATTGATTATATAAACGGACATTTAACGGCCACGATCAAAGATCCGGATGAGATTGAGAACTGGAGTATTGCACTAGACCGAAAAGGGGAGGACTTTCCCTACATCAATTCCCTAAAAGGTATGGTGGGCCACTGTTTGGCGGCCAGTGGGAGCATTGAAATTGTTTCTGCAATTCTTCAACTGCACGAAGGCTTTGTTTTTCCCAATGTAAATTGTGAAAATCTGCACCCAAAAATAACGACATTGATTTCTTCTGAAAAAATTTCGATGAAACTACTTAAATCTTCGTTACAAACCATAGCCAAGGCAAGTTTTGGTTTTGGTGATGTGAACGCATGTGCTATCTTTAAAAAAATTTAGAACGCATGACTTCGGAAGAAATTTTTTCACTTCTTGAACCGATAATAAAAACCTATTTGCCCGAAGATGTTTCAGCTAAAGAAATTAATCGCGACAGTGATTTAACCCGTGAACTGAACATAAACTCGGCTCATCTTGTCGATATTATTTTGGACATAGAGGACGTTTTCAATATTGAATTCAAAAATGACGATATGGAAAGCCTGCGAAATGTGAATGATGCCATTTTGCTAATTCAGCAAAAGATTTCTGCTTAGCGCAATCGTTTGATTACCCTCTTATAACACCGTCAATTCCTAATACTAAGAGTATAGAAAGAGTAATTAATTATTCTTTTCAATAAAATTTTCGTCTTCTGTGGTTCTCTCAATATCGGGATCAGCTCCGTTGGATGGGCTTTGTTCCAAACCTGCGGAATCAACTTCAAAAAATTCCAGGATTTCGGTTGGATTGTCAATTTGTTTGGTGTGCTTTCCATTTATTACAATGGGTCGTGAAATTACGGAATCATTTTTCTGAATAATTTTAAGCCAGTCGTTTGAGCTAAATCCATCCGTACTTTCCGAATTGATATCGAGTGCTCTTTTGTCAACCAAATCGCCAATTTTAACTCCAAGTGCAGCTGCAATTTCAGCCCATTGGGTGTCTGATACTTTTGTTTTTGACAGGTCTATTGCTAAATACTTTTTATCAATTCCAGTCAAATAACTTAATGTATGCCTACCTACACGGGTATTGCTGCTATATATAAATGTCAACTGTTTTTCGTCACGCGCTATAACTCCCATTTTCTTTATGATTAGTGTGCGTTCAACTTTTCTTTTCGTTTTTGGAGTTGTGTGCGAAGCTCTGTAATTACCTTTGCAACCGAGGCTTCAAATGATGCTGTTGAAGTTTCTGCAAAAATGGTAGATCCTGGCATACTTAAGCGTACACTGCAAATCTTACCTATTTCTGGATTAGAGCTATTTTCCTTTTTAAAATAGACATCTGCACCTACTATTGAGTCGTATTTATTTTCAAGTTTATTAAGTTTTTCAGCCAAAAATGCTTCTAATCTTGGGCTCGCTGCCACCTCGTGGTACTCAAAGTTTATGTTCATACTTTTGTTGATTTTAATTAGCAATCTTAAAGATACGATAGCCAAAAACCCATACCAAACTTTTAGTAGGATTTTGTGAAATTAATCTTCTTCCAAGATAGTAGGGTTGGGGTCTTTAATTATAACAGAAGCGATAATACCGCCAGCAAGTGACACGCCGATAATGCCAAGCGAAAGCCATTCAGGAATTTCAACATTGTGGGAGAGGATCATTTTTACGCCTACAAATGCAAGTATAATCACTAAACTGTAGTTGATATATCTAAATTTGGTAAGCATTCTTGAAATTAAAAAATACATGGAACGCAGTCCCAAAATGGCCAAAATATTAGAACTGAAAACAATAAAAGGATCTGAAGTAATTGCCAATATTGCTGGAATACTGTCCAAGGCAAAAAGTATATCTGTTAACTCAATCATTATTAACGCAACAAATAGGGGGGTAGCGGCACGTACGCCCATCCGTTTAATGAAAAACTTATCTCCGTCCATTTTGTAGCTCACGGGGAATAGTTTTTTAAGGAAACGGAATATTTTAGATTTCTTGGGGTCAAATTCAGATTCCTTATGGGTCAACATCCTAAAAGCCGTGATCAACAGAAATGCGCCAAAAACATAGATTATCCAATCAAACTTATTGATTAGGGCAACGCCGAAAAATATCATCAACGCCCTAAAAACAATAGCTCCCAAAATTCCCCAAAAACAAAACTTCGTGTTGATATTTCTGCGGAATGGCGAAGGAAGAGAAAATTACGGCAATCACGAAAACGTTGTCAATACTTAATGATAGCTCTATTAAATAACCCGTAATATATTTAAGCATCGCAACATCAGGAGCCAAACCTGTAGGGTTTTCAACGAGTCCATTCTGGAATAGCCAATAAATTACTCCTGAAAAACCAAGCGCAATGGTTACCCAAACAGAAGTCCAAATGGCAGCTTCCTTTGTTTTGATTACGTGTGGAGTGCGGTTGAAAACACCTAAATCCAACGCTAAAAATAAAATGATAAATGTTATAAAAACTACCCAGACGATCATTATTTAAAATTTTGAGCAAAAATAGGCGCAATTAAAGATATAACAATGTAGAGAAATGTTAATTATACGGTTGAAACCTATCTTTCTTCTTTATATTATAAGCTTTGAACAAGAAGCCTAATTGTTTCAATAAAAAAACCCCTCCGAAAAGGGATTTTTGAATTTTTGAATTTAGCGAATGGCACTTAATTAACCAGGATTAATATCCGCTCCTGGTTTTGGTTTAACTTTTGGTTTTGGTTTTGGTTTTGCAGGTGCTTTTGCTGGTTTTGGGGCAGCTACGGGCTTTTTCTTTGGTGCTGTTGGCATAATTAAAAGATATTAGTTAAACAATAACTAAAGGTAGTGAATTTTAAACGCACCTCACATTTATTATCCGTTAAATAAAGTAAGGCTCAATGAATTTCTGTAATTTAGCGATACTAACCGAATATTTATGAAGCTTAACTCCTTTTTTAAGCAATGCCACGAAAAGGAAGTCTTTAAAATGTTGTCCATATACGTGGTATCTGCATGGGTTATTTTGCAGGTGCTTTCGGTAACATGGCAGCCTTTGGGCCTTCCCCATAAGTCCGTAGCCATTTTGATCATTGTTTTGCTTCTCTGTTTTCCGTTATATATATTTTTTCTGTGGAAATTCAGAATTTCTCCAAAACACAAAGCTGAAATCGAAGCTGATGAGAAAGAGGAAAAGAAAAAAGCAGCATTTCAGAAAATGTATTTTTCATTCTTGGGGATAATCACTTCACTATGCGTAATCGCCGTCTTTCTGATTATCAATAGAAACTTTTCTCAAGAAAATAATGACATCCTTCCAAAAATAGAAAAGAACGATAAAATTGCTGTCTTAAAATTTGGCAATAATACCGGCGATCCAAAATATGATGTCGTAAGCAAAATGGCTTCAGACTGGATAATCCACGGAATCACCGAAAACCAAGTAGCACAAGTGATTACCCAAGATTTAATTGACGAATACAAAACCAATTTAAAAGGAAAAGGTGAAGACGAAAATGAAATAGTCAAGAAATATCTGAAACCCAGCAAGATTATTTCGGGGAATTTTTACCTTCAAAACGGTAAAATGCTTTTTCAGGGGATGATTACTGATGGCAACACTAACAAAACCCTTATTTCCTTTAAGCCTTCGGAATGTTCTACGGAAAATCCTCTGCAGTGCATTGAAGATCTTAATGAGTCCATAACCGGATATTTTATAACTGAAGATAAGAAAGGGTTAATGCTCCAAGAAACACCGCCAAAATATGAAGCTTATAAATATTTGCTCGAAGCAAAATACAGCAACAATAACGACAACCAAGAATACATAAACCTGCTTAACAAATCCATAGCTGCAGATTCCGATTATTTTGAACCCAAAGTTTTGCGTGTTGCACATTATTACAACATTAAAGAATTTAAAAAAGCAGATTCCTTGCTTAAATTGATAAAACCAGATTCCTATTCAAACAAACGTCAACTAAATTTGCTAAATATGTATGAGGCACTTTTAAAAGGTGATAATCGCACTGCATACAAAACAATATTAAAGGAGTATGAAATAGCGCCGTTCGATTTAATAACCAACAAAACTGCAATGGTTGTTGCTTTGCAATTCGTTAACCGACCAGAAGACATGGAAGCTATTTACAAGACTGTTAATATGGACAGTATGAGTCTGCAAAATTGCGCGTATTGCCTACAACGGATATATGTAAAAGCTTATGCAGATATTGAATTGGAGAAATACACAACGGCCACTCAAAGTATTGAAAAGGCCCAAAAGGAAGACGAGGCCAAATTACTGAATAAACCCCTTGCCATAGCTTATGTTCGGGCAGGTAAAACTGAGGTGCTAAACCAATTTTTGAGAAGAATGGAAATCACTTCAACCCCTGCAGAGGCGCAAGAGTTGTTTTTGCAAGTGGGCAAGGAGTTTTTGCTGAAAAACGATATCCCGAAAGCCAATGGATTTTTCGATAAAATAATTACTGCCCAAGAGGGAACATTAGATTCAAAGATGCTTGCTGACGCTTTGTTTTACAAGGAAGAGTACGCGAAGGCGAAAACAGTTTTAAATGAAATTCACACAAAAAACCCTGAAGATATTGATGTTTTGTCCAAACTGGCTATTAGTAATTTTAAACTCGGGAAGCTTTCCGATGCAGATAAGAACATAAACACTTTAGAAAATTTACGGACTGATTATCAGTTTGGGGAAGTGGATTACGCGCTGGGCCAATATTATGCCGCAACCAATAATAAATCTGAGCTTTATAAACATTTATTAAAAGCTGCAGCCAGTGGGCATTTGTACCATTGGAAATACTTTAAAAACGATCCTCAATTTAAAAACTATATTAATTCGAAAGAGTTTGAAGAAGTCATGAACTTTTGGAAATAATTTTTTTTATTTCTTCAACTTTAAGAAAAAACAAAAAAAATGGCAAAGCTAAAAAACGCTCATGCCCTCTTAATTGGAGTAGGTAGTGAGGACTTACCAGAAACAATCAACGATGCGAAAGCTTTATACGAGATCTTAGCCAATAAGGAAACAGGGAGTTATTATAAATCGAACGTTAAAATTCTTACAGGCAAAAAAGCTACACGCAAAGGCATTCTAAAGGCGTTTGATAAATTGCTGGAAGATACCGATGAAAATTCTTCAGTATTGCTCTATTACTCTGGTCACGGTGGAATGTATAGCGACAATACTTTCATAAAAGATAAAGCGTTAAAAAAACCAGAAGCAGAAAATCAAAAGTATTTTCATCTCTGCCCGTATGATTATAAACCAAAAAAGTACAAAACCACTTGGATCAAGGCCGAAGAAATAAAATATAAAATCTCACAATTAAAATCCAAAAGATTAATTTTTTTCTTGGACTGTTGCCACGCCGCAGGAATGACGGCAGGTGTTACAGGACTGCAACCCAAACACACTAACGCAGATGGTCTTGCCCAAAACTTAGATGATGGTCGCGGGATGACCATAATTTCCGCTTGTCGCGCAGAAGAATTGAGCGTTATTTTGGAAGGAGAGGAAAATAGCCTTTTCACAAAATGTATGATTGAAGTTTTAAGGGGAGATGACAAACATGAAGGTGAAGACGCTTTTGTCCGCATTTTTGAAGTGGTAAACTATATATTCAATAAAGTAAAAGAGATTTATCCAAAGCAAAACCCGTATGCAAACATTCAGATTTTCGATAATTTTGTATTGAGTTTTGCTTCAAAATTGATGGATGAAAATGCAGATGAAGCAGAAATTGAAGCTTTAGTAGAAGCGACAAAAACCTCTCAAAAAGAACCTGTTACAAAGTTCAGGGAAACTGAAAACAGTAATAGTGCCATACTGTTTGTACACGGTTTTTCTGGCGATGCGGAAAACACCTTTTCCGAAGCGCCAAAATTGCTAATGGCAAATTCAGAAATGGATGGTTGGGATATGTTTCCGTTAGGGTATAGCGGAAATATAGTGCCAGAAATGGGGAAGAACATTTGGGCCTGTGCTAGCGATATTAAGCGCAATTCAGACTTTTTAAACACTTCAATCAGAAATAAATTTTCTAAGTATAAGCGTATTGCCATCGTTGCGCACGACTTGGGCGGAATTGTGGCGCAGCAAGCAATATTGGAACTAGAAAAAGCAGATTTGGATAGAATCAGCCACGTATTGTTCTTCGGAACACCCAGCAATGGTCTGCCGGAAATAGAGTTAGAAAACTTTTTTACCTACGGCAATGACGAAAAAGAGTTGAAAGAGAGAAGTCCCTATATGCGAAGGCTTAGAAATGCTTGGGACGAGAAATTTCAAAACCAATATCCTTTTACCTTTAAAACCATCGCCGCCACAAGAGATGAGTTTGTTCCTATTTCTTCAAGTTTGGAACCTTTTCCGAAGAAATACCACGAAATAATAGATGGCGACCATTTTTCTATTGTTCAAATTAAAAATAAGGACGATGACGGTTTTCAAGCTATTTTAAACACATTGACCAACCAAAGTTTCTTGAATAAATTTTCAAACAAAGAGGAAATTAATATTGCAATGGGGGAATATAATGAGGTTATAAATTCACTTCACCCAAAACTGAAAGACCTTGACAGCAAAGGTTTAGAGCGTTTAACATACGCTTTAGAAGCAGCCGGCAGGGAAGAGGAGGCAATGAAAATTCTGAAGGAGCACCCAGAGGCAAAAGACAATTCAAATTTGTTGGGAATTATGGGCGGTCGCTACAAACGTCAATATTTAAAGACCTCTTTAGCTGAAGATTTACGGATGGCTTTCAAACATTACAGTGATGCCTTAAAGATTTCAGAAGAAAAAGGAGATTATTCACAAATATATTACCACGCCATCAATCTGGCTTTTCTAAGTTTGATGAAAAGAGAAAGAGGAGATATGACGGCGTTTGCAGATAAAGCCTTCCAAGCAACCGAGAAAGACCCGTTTCCAAGTCTATGGAAATATGCAACGATGGGCGAGGCTTTTCTTTATAAAGGCGATTTTGAAAATTCAAAAGAAAATTATGGAAAAGCAGCAGCAATGGCCGGCTTGCGCGAAAAGATTTCCATACACGCCAATGCCTACAATGCTTACGTTAGCTTAATGCAAACCGACAATCCGGAAGATCCGTTCATTAAATTCCTGAGAGTTAATTTTTTGTCGTAATTTGAAATTAAAATTATATTTTTTAGGAATGAAGAAATTCTTTCAGGACAAGACTCCAAAGTTGGATTTTAAAAAGGCTTTAAAAAAACCAATACCTATAAAATGTGTACAGATAGACGAAGCTTTTGAGGTGGAGACTATGGAAGGTATTATGAGCGGAAAGCCTGGCGACTGGTTGATGATAGGCGTCAACGGCGAAAAATATGTTTGTGACGCCGCTATTTTCAAAAAGAGTTATGATATAGTGGATTAAATCAAAACCAATTCCCAAGACGGGGTGCCTAATCTAGCTTTATGGCAAGTATTATTTGAACAGGGGTCTGTGGGCAGCATTCTTATATTCTATTTTACATAAGACGGGGTGCCTAATCTAGCTTTATGGCAAGTATTATTTGAACAGGGGTCTGTGGGCAGCATTCTTATATTCTATTTTACATAATATAAATTATAAAACATTTATACAATGTGCAAATAGCTCGGTTTTGGCTGTTTTTACTGAGTTTCTTGCTATTTGGATATATAGGCTTCCCGTATATTGCTTTTAATAAAATACATTTTTATTGCGCTTCTGTTTTTTACGGCAATTTCTCCCCGATATTCACATTCAAAACTTTCTTTTACAAGTTCATAGGTATTTTCTCCAATATTTATTTTTCCGGGTTCCGACATGGTTTCCATACGTGAGGCTACATTTACGGTATCGCCCCAAATATCATAGGCAAATTTCTTGGTTCCCACTACGCCTGCAACAACCGGTCCTGTATTGATGCCTATTCTAATATCAAAAGTGAGTTCAGTTGCCGACACATCTTTTTTTGTTTCCTCTACAAATGCGGCTATTTCAATAGCGGCCAAGATCATTCTTACAGCGTGATCTTTCTTATTGTTATGCAGCCCTCCGGCGCACATATAGGCATCGCCAATGGTTTTTATTTTTTCCAAACCGTGTTTTTCTACAATGTCATCGAACCTTGAAAAGTAAAAGCTCACTGTTTCTACCAGAGCTTCTGGCGATAGCCTTTCTGAATAATTGGTAAACCCCTTAAAATCAGTAAACAATACCGTCACGGAATCGTATTTTTTTGCTTTTACCGCCCCATTTCGCTTTAATTCGGCGGCGGTTTCCTCGGGAAGTATGTTTAGAAGCAAACTATCTGAGCGGTCGCGTTCCTCTTCAATAATCTTTTTCGTTTTTCTTATAAAGGTGTTGCGCCTAAATAGTCCAATGGCAATAAAGCCTATCAAAAACAAGGCGATGGCCGTGGCAATTGCGATGTTGCGCTGATTTATTCTTCTCTGGTCCAGTAGGTCTACTTCTATCTGTTTTTGCGAAACTTCATAGTTTGTACGCAAATCGGCCATTTGTTGCACATTTTTCACATTGAGTACACTGTCCCTAAAAGTTATATGTGCCTTATAGTATTTATAGGATAACAAGGAATCGCCCGACTGTTCGTAAAGTTCGGATATTTTTAAATTGGCATCGCTTATTTGATCCTTTAGAGCGTATTGTTTTGCAAGGGTAAGGCTTCTTTTGGCATAGTCAATTGCGGCCTGCCACTCCCCTTTTTCCAGGTAGATATCAGACATGGCCATCAGGTAAACACTGATAGGGTAATAATCCTCAGCTTCTGCCAAAATGCGGATGGCTTCATTGATGTTCTTTTCGGCCAACTCATTTTTCCCGGTATTGGCGTAAACCATCCCTATATTGCCCAGATTATAGGCTTTTCCGGTAGCATAGTTGAGCTGTTCAAAAAGTTCACCAGATTCCTTGAAGTACTCAAGGGCCGAATCGTATTCTTTGTTGGTAAGGAGCGCATCACCAGCATTTAGTATTGTTGATGCCAATGCCAGGTTATCTTTGTCTTTTCGAAGTGTGGCAATTGCCTTGTTGTAATAAAGCATCGCATTTTTATGATTGTCTGTCATGGAATATACACTAGCGATTGCACCATAGGCACTGCCCTCTAAAGAAATTTTATTTATTTTTCTTGCAATTTCCGCACACTTGAAAAAAGCCTCAAGCGCTTCTTCCGTATTGCCCAATAGTCTATCTGTACTCCCCTTTTGAAAATACCCCTGCGATAAATATGGATATTTTCCCTGTTCCTCGGACAGCTGAATCAATTCATTAGCATATTGGAGGTTTTTTTGATAATCGTTTGTTTCATTGAATGATAGTTCTGCCAATAATTCTAACCTTGCTTCACCCTTTAGAGTGTCCGCAAGATAAATCTTGGCCAGACTATCGGCAATTTGTTGGTCCTGGGCTATAACAGCCCAGCTAAAAAACAAAAAAAGACCCATTAGAAGGTAATAGGCCTTTCCATTAAATATCATAACTATTGTTGTGGTTTAATTCTAATTACAGGATCTTGAGTAAAAGTGCCCGAAACTCCGTTTACAGTATAGGTAATGCTATACGTTTCAGCATTGCCAGAGGGGAAATTTCCAACGACGCCCTGCCAGCTTCCATCGGCTTGTTCGGTAGGATTGGTACTAAATACATCTTCTCCCCCGGTTTCGGTAATTGCATTGATCTTGGAAATATCGCCAGATTTTTTCCAGATCATAATGTTTCCAGGGCTTACCAGCGTAACTGTATTTTGGTCGCCGTCCTCGCTAATAGAGGTAAATCCACTATCATCAGTTAAGGTTGGTGGAAATGGTGTGGCTGTTCTTGCACCAACGGTAAGGCTAATTTTTGTTGGTGGTGGTGGTTTTGGTCCGCACATAATTTTGGTTTTTAAGATTAATATTACTATTCACAATCTAAGTGTTAAGATAACAAAATACTGTGAATCAATATATTAAACTTGTACGAAACACTTCATTTATTGTCCGAGTGTGCTTATTTTATTATCGAATGGATTTTAAAACAACTTGCTAAGGGGTATTTAAGAGTACGGTTTAAGGCTTTTCATGCCTGATGGCTTAACGCGCTTTGTATTCAAAATAGCGGGTATTGCCTAGGTTGCCCTCGGGAAAATAGCTAAAGCCGAGAAACCGAAACCAGCTAAGCTGGCTGGGATGGTCTGAGGTAGAATACAAGCCACAGCTATAACCTTTGTAAATCGCTGCTTTTTCCTTTAATATCCTGCGCATATCAAAACTCAGTTTCAGCGCGTGATCATCCATGTGTTTGCTTGCTATAAAGAAGGTTTCGTATTTCTTGGCCTCTATTTTATACCCTCCTAAAATGGCTATAGGTTCGTTGTTTAAGGTTTTCCATATTTTGGAGTACCCATCCTCAAGCGTCAATTTAAGACGTCTCGATACTTCTAAAAGGGTGTTGTTTACCGAAGTTTGGTCGTGAAGCCTCCACTCGCTCTTGGTTAGGCCCCAGGGGTTATCCAGGATATACGAAATATCTATTGCGCTTATTTCATTGTGGGGTTCAGACATAATACTGACTTAAAAGTATGAAATTTTGCTGTGGTTTCTGGGTTTTTTAGATTATTAGATTATTAGATTGCTGGATTGTTCGAAAGAATAAAGTGATTAGGAAACTTCCATTTTTCTAACTATTCAGCAATCTAAAAATCCAGCCCCACGCTGGTGCGCGATTGCATCGCGTTCCATTCCGACTCAACCATAATAGCAGAATACTACAATATCATCCAATAAACCCTTTTCATCTGCATAATCCGAAGCACTGCTATAAACATAATCTTGAGCTCTATAGACCAAACCTGCTGCTACTGGATTATTGTGAACATAACTAATCTTCTCCCAAATAACTTTATTACTCCATAATTCTATGGGTTTATTATCGTGTCTCCAAAACTGATATTCATTCACATTGGACGATTTTGCCGCAGCTCTTTTAAATTGCTCCAATAGAAATTCCTTTCGGCTCTCTCTTGGGTTCTTTTGTATAGCTTTTACTACTGCTTTACTCGTAAAGCGTTTAAAATCTCCTAACAGAAGTGACGGACGCTGACCCTTTACACTTCTAAAAACCAAGTGGACATGGTTTGTCATAATACACCACGCTATTATCTCCATCCCCTTCTCCTTTTGACAAAATGAAAGACTTTGCAATAGAATATCCTTGTACTCATTGCGAGTAAAAACATCAAGCCATTCTACAACTGCAAAGCTCACAAAATAAAGGCCTTCCGGATTATGAAACTTATAATTGCGACTCATACTCTAAAGATATGGATTTTATGAAAAAGCTAGGGTAATAAAACTTAGGAAACCACGCGATACAATCGCTCGTGAGAGGGGGCCAAATTAAAAAAGTAACTGATTATGAAAGTGTTACAGCATTAAAGTATGAGAAGACCACGCGATGCAATCGCGCGGGAGCGGGGGTCTTCGACTGCGCTCAGACTGACATTGGATTGATTCTGATATAAGTAGCCTCCATCCACTATAAACAGTCGAAAATCATAAAAAATAACATTTAACAAATTTGATTTTTTAAACCTAGATAAAGGGGTAATTTTGCGCTTTTAAATTTTTAAACCTAATTTCTAAAACTTTTATCATGAACAAATTTTACTCAATTCTATCCCTTGTATTTGTCCTCAGTTCTGCTACCCTACACGCACAGGATTATTTTTCCTTTGAAGCCTCAGAAGGCTATGTTTTAGGAAACATAGACGGACAACAAGGATGGACAACTACTGGCCTTGGCAGCGGACAATACACCGAATTGCAGGTGATCACAGATCAACTCTCAAAAACGGGAGACAGATCCCTGAAAATCTCCTATGAGCCCTCAGCGTCATCGCAGCCCTTTCCCGTCATGGGCGCATTTCGCAACATAGACACGCCCTTGGACAGAACAAATTTCTCAATTACCTATAGTGCGAATATTGAAAACGCCCCAGGAGGTAACTCTTCTATTTTCGCCTTGGAATGTGGGAGTCGTGCTGATCAAAAATTAGTATTGGAAATTTATTTCTCCTACGATGGAAAGATTCTTGTTCTGGAAAATGCAGATGTTGAGTTTATCGTTACCCAGATTGGAACTTGGCAAGAAGACATCTGGTATGATATCAGCATCTCTGGAACTCCGAATGGAATAGAATACTCCCTAGATGGTGAACTAAAATATACGGGCGCCCTGCTTTATGATATAGACGAATTGAGATTCGCACACGACAATTTCTCTGGGAGTGCTTATTTTGATGACATTAGCGTAGAGCACACAACGCTTCAGGTAACGGACGTACATGTAGATAGCTTTAAAATTTACCCCAATCCAGTACAAAATATCTTAAGCCTACAAGGCGTAGCTACTTTGGAAAGCTATATCATCTTTGATATGACCGGGAAACAATTGAAAGAAGCCAATACCAACATAAACCAAATTGATGTAAGCAATTTATCAAACGGTGTTTATTGGTTGCAATTGAATACCCAAAATGGACCAGTTTCAAAGAAGTTCATTAAAAAATAAGACTGTTCCCCACAAGTTTTTAAAAGCGGGATTTCCTTAAAGGAGGTCCCGCTTTTTTTTGTATGAATGATTTGTAATGCCTGTACTAATTGCGAGTAAAAAACATCAAGCCAATTTACTGCGGCAAAACTCAAAAAATAAAGACCTTTTGGATTATGGAAAGCGGTTACTGCATTAAAGTGCAGGAGACCACGCGATACAATCGCGCGGGAGCGGGGGTGAGACCAAAACTTAGTAATCCAACTTGCCTCCCATTGCTTCATCATCCTCTCGTTTAGCTTGTCTTAAATAATCATCTCTAATCCTTTTGAAAACATTAGAAACGTTAGGAAATTCGACATAAGTTAAATTATAAATATCATCAAATATTTTGGCTTGTTCATACTCTAAAGCACCACCTGCATTAGCTCCTCTTACGGTAACTCCTCTACTATTAGTAATACCTATTTCAAACATTAGTAACATTCTATGCGAATTAATTTCTTCTAATGTTTCCAAAATCACTGAAGGAAACCAAGTATCGTGTAAACCTTTTGGGTATTTAGACAAGAGTTTACCTATTACACCTTCTGCGGATTCAAGTCTGTCATCTTTTTCAGCTAATTCTCTTACTTTACTTATCCAAGTTTTTAATTTATCTCCATCAATCACATTTTCATCCGTGAAGTCCGCGTCCGCAGCCACGCCGATCTCGCCCGCATCGAAGTCCCCGCGGCCGACCTTCCG